>CAISDR010000552.1 GCA_903884125.1 uncultured bacterium | reverse complement strand
CTCATGGGTGTCGACTAATCCTTGGGGGATACAATGGGTCATTTGGCTGTACAGGGCGGTCAGATCTATTATGAAGATTACGGCGCGGGTTTCCCCATCGTTCTATGCCATGGGGTCGGCGGCAATCATGCTATCTGGTTTAGACAGGTGGCCACATTGTCAGCAGCCTATCGTGTCATTTGCTTTGACCATCGGGGCTTTGGCAATTCTAAAGATGATGCTGGCGAAGGACGGGCTGCGTTTGTAAGGGATATGATCGACCTTCTGGATCATCTTGAAATTCCAAAGGCCGCTCTTATCGGGCAGTCGATGGGCGGCGGAACATGTCTTGCGACCGCCGCCCTGCACCCGGACAGAGTGGCGGCGCTGGTTCTTGCATCCTCTCTTCACGCCTTTCACGAAATAACCGAGATCGGCCCGATCATGGCCGCGGCGCGTGAGGAGACAGAAAATCTCGCCCAACTGGATCGCGTTCTGTCTGATACGTACCGGAAGGCCCAGCCTGATGAGGCATTACTTTACGCGATGATTAGTTCGTTTAACCGTGTAGGGCGACGCAACTTGGTCGGGGAGTGGCCGACTTTAGTAAATGTTTCCGAGATCGATACACGCAAGATGCCGCTTATGTTTATTGCTGGTTCGTTGGATCGTCTATTCCCAGTTACTGCAATCCGGGCGATACAGGCGCAAATTACGGGCTCGTTATTGGTAGAAATTGACGGGGCGGGTCATTCGGCATTTTTTGAGAGGCCAGTCGAGTTCAATGATAGCGTTCTTAGCTTTATGGCAATGTGCGGACTCAAACCTTGCCGTTCTGCCTTCAGCAATAGTCCCGGCTATAAACCGCCGGGACCGTAACAGTCGAGGGCCCATGAAAAAAAAACTTTGCATGCTTTTTGCCTGTACCGGGGTCGCGCTGGCGCCCTGGCTTGAAGGCTTCGCCGCGCAGGCGCCTGACATAGACATCCGTATCTGGCCTGAAATCGGGGATCCGGCAGATATAGATTATGCCTTTGTCTGGAAGCCGCCGACCGGTGTGTTCGCAGGCCTGCCAAATCTTCGGGCGATATTTTCCCTTGGGGCAGGCATTGAAACTTTGCTGACCCCGGGGTTATTGCCCGATAGCGTTCCGCTGGTTCGCATGGTCGACCCCGGTCTTGCGGTGGGCATGAATGAATTCGTCGTGATGCGCGTACTTCACTATCATCGCCGGATGCATGAACACGCTGCGTTTCAAGCCGAAGCCGTATGGATGCCGCTGGTGCCAAAACTGCCCGAAGACCGAGTTGTCGGCATAATGGGTTTGGGTCAGCTTGGCGGATTATGCGCCCGAACGCTGGTATCGTTCGGCTTTCCGCTCCGGGGTTGGTCACGTACGCAAAGGCAGATTGACGGCGTTCAAACTTTTCATGGCCAGCATGGGTTGGCGCCGTTCCTTCAAGATACTGAAATATTGGTGTGTCTGTTGCCATTGACTCAGGACACCAGCGGTCTCGTTAACGGGCACCTTTTAAGTCAACTTCCCAGAGGCGCCTGCCTTATCAACACAGCACGCGGGGCGCATGTTGTTGACACGGATCTGTTATCGGCAATTGAATCCGGCCAGATCGGCGCAGCGACCTTGGATGTTTTTATGCAGGAACCGCTACCGCCGTCTCATCCCTATTGGGCCCATCCTAAAGTTACCGTCGTACCGCATTGTTCCGCCATTACCCAGCCTAAGACGGCCATTCGTACGCTATTGTCGAATCTGCGCTGCCATGATGCCGGGGGGATGCTGGAAAATCAGGTAGATTTGGCACGCGGCTATTAATTCTGTTGTTATACAAAAATTGCTATAACGGACTTTAATTTTATTATTCGACCGCTATGAAACGAAATGTGACTGTCATGTGTCTGATACCTGCAACTGCGGGGCGCTGATTCAATACCGGGAAATTTTCGGCGATTCAGCGAGGGGCCTTTTGCATTGTGCGGACTCAAAACATACGGGGTGACACATGACGGAACAATTCAAGAATTCCCTGCTCGGGCATGTCAGTTTGATTTCCGCGTTGGTCGTAGGACTATCGACAGGCCCCGTAATGGCCGAGGACAAGGCTCCGGCAGCGCGACCAAATCAGATTGAAAATATTGTTGTAACTGCCCGCCGAAGGGAAGAATCGCTTCAGGTGGCGCCGGTTGCGGTATCGGCGTTCAGTTCGATGCAACTCATCAAGGCTCACATTACTGATGCAGGCGATGTACTAAAGTTTACGCCCGGTTTTACCTTCAACCCCAATAATAATACCCAGCCAAATGTTTTTTTCCGTGAGATGGGGTCGGATATTTTTTCAATTACCTCTGATCAGGCGATTGGTTTTTTTCAGGACGGCGTTTTCCTGGCGCGGAGTCAAGCGGTCAACATGCAATTATTCGACCTGCAACGGGTTGAAGTTGTGAAAGGGCCACAAGGGCTTCTCTATGGCAAAAACGTTGCCGGTGGGGCCGTTAATTTTATTCCCAAAAAACCGACCGAAGATTTTGAAGGCTCTGTTACTGCGGGCATTGGAAATTATACCGCGACAACAATTCAAGGCGTGATAAGCGGCCCAATCAGCGACGGCATTTTGGGCCGTTTGTCAGTGTCGGATCAAAACCACGACGGTTATGCGAAAAATACCTTTACGGGGCATGATGCGGAATGGAAAGAGGCATTCAGTGCACGCGGGCAGTTGTCCGTTAAGTTATCAGAGAACCTCGATGCGTTATTTTCCGTTGACGGCACGCGCAATCGCGGGGGCGGCGCATGGGTTACAAATATCATTCCCAATGCCCATGACCAGCCGTTCCTGCAGACCAACCCGCGGCAGGGTCCCAATAATTTAGACCCGGTTGACAGTGAATCCATTTTTGGCGGCAGTGCCAAAATCAATTGGAAGATCCTGGGCGGCACCCTTAGTTCACAGACAGCCGTTCGAGATGCAACATTTGACATGGAAGCAAATGACGGCGGCAGTTATGTCGACTTTACCCAGATACCCCGTAATGCGGATGGCTCGATCAACATCGCGGCCTTGCGACCAATTACAGCAAAATTCAACGACGATTATTATGATAATCACAAAGGCGAACACGTCACGACAATCTCTGAGGAACTAAGATTCTCATCGGATGCCTCAAAGGACTTTAGCTACGATCTGGGCGCCTATTATGAGTCAGACCTAGGGCGGCGCCACGAAGATGAAAAGTATCTGTTCTTGTTCGCTCCGGGATCGTTCTTTACGTTTACGGGCGAAACATTTGTAGCTACCCGTCTTGCCACTGACACGGGTTCTGTTTTTGCCGATGGGCGATATAAAATCCTTAAAGATATCACTCTCCAGGCTGGTGTACGTTGGGTCAGCGACAAAAAGTCGATGAGCACGTTTCATAGCTGCGTCAGTCTGTGTCAAACCTCTTCAACTCTCAAAGATGCAGCCGGTAACACTATCCCTTCCTTCTTAGCTGCAACATCCAAATCCTGGTCGGCAGCGACGCCAAGTGCATCATTAAGTTACCAACTTAACGACAATATTTTTGGCTACTTCCTCTATTCCAGTGGCTTTAAGAGTGGTGGGTGGAACGATATTAATGGGACAAGCACAGCTGCTTTTGCACTTACGTCCTATCAGCCGGAGAAATCCGCGAATAAGGAAATCGGTGTCAAATCGGATTGGTTTGGCAAACGGCTGCGGGTGAATGTCACTGGCTTTCTTACCGACTACACCAATTTGCAGACCCAGCAATATCTGGTGATCACAGCCGGTGCGCCCGGTGTGAACGTAATCTCGAATGCCGGCACGGCTCAGGTAAAAGGTATCGAGCTTGAAGTGGTGGCCAGTCCTTTCGAAGGATTGCTGCTGAACTTTGGTGGATCCAACCAAATCGGTAAAATCACAAGTGATCTGTTCGACCGCGCGACCAGTCAGATCACATTCCAACCCGTGACCGTCAATGAAAACGGCACCACGCTACGGCGCACACCGCACGTATCATATAATTTGGCCGCGTCTTATTCCCGGCCTGTCAGCGCGTCGATGGATGGGTTCGTGGACATCGGGTATCAATACACCGGGCGCTATTATTGGAATAATGATAAGCATCCTTTCCTTGGGCCTGCTGTTGCGGCTGCGGCTGGCCAGATCAACGCTGGTTTTGGGCTTGAATCCACCAAAAATAATTGGCGCGTCGCCGTCTGGGGTAAAAACCTCGGGGACAAGCTGATTGCGGCGGGCCAAAGCTATCCTTTTGCCGGCTCATTCCTTCAGTGGTATTTACCACCACGCACTTATGGCGTGACCGTCACGAAGAGCTTCTAGCGTGTAAGGTTCTGTCACTGGCGCTGTCAGTGGCATCACCCTTACTCCGATGCTAAGGCCCCGCATCCTAGAATGGCTGGAGACAAAGAAATGACCATGCGACAAACGATCTGCATTTTCAGTTTTGTGACTGCAGGCTTGATGGCGCTCAGCGCTTTGTCTCAATCAGCGGATGCTCAGACAGTGATCAGCAAGGAGATCATTCCCCTTCCGGCCAATATGATGACATGGGGTGCTCCTGAACCACGCATGGAAGGCGAGCCCGCCGATCCCGATCCCAAGACCTTTGGCATGGACAAGGCAACAGGGATTTATCGTCATCCAGACCTGACACCGCAGGGGGCTGGGGCGCACCCTTTCCCGGAAAGCCTGAACTATGTTGACCTCAGTCAATATGCCCTGAAAACAAAAGTTGAAGCATTCTACCCTTGGGTGGTTGCCACAGGACATACCTGGCAGTCGATCATAGACATGGGCGGTCATCGCTTTATGTATGACTATTATCGGGACCAATATGTCATTTACGACATTACCGACCCTAAAGCGGTGACCAAGGTCGCAAGCCATGTGATTGATTCAAAAACAGAGCATCCATACGGCCCGTTCAATGTCCAATATAACAAGAAGCAGAAATCGTTGATTGCAGTTCAGTGTTACGAAACCCCACGCTACGGCATTCTATCGAATAAATACACCCAACCGGAGAAAGTCGCGGTAATTCGGAACATGAAATTTACGCGTGGCTTTCGAATCTTCCGGATTGATGGACCTGATTCATGGAAGCTCCTCTCCAGTGTTGTACTCGATCCAAAAGTAGGCCAGGTTGATCCGTCCGTGCCGACGAGCCAACTGCCGCAGGAAGGGTCCGGTTGCCTCGACGTTCCATATTACGTTGGTGAGAAATATCTATTCGTCGCCGGCGCCCCCACTGATGATTACTCGCTTCAGGAATATAAGTCGGTTCTTTATTCCGCTGCACAGTTGGCATACGACATCTCTGATCCCGAACATCCCAAACTGCTGTCGATCTGGTCTGTTCCTGGCCAAAAAGTCGGTGAAGAAGCAGCCTATCAGCAAAATCCGCGATATGGGAACAAGACATCCTGGATGGGCGCACGAATGCCTTTGTTTATCCCGCGCGCGCCGGAATATGGCGGGAAATACGGTTATGCAGCG
>CAISDR010000551.1 GCA_903884125.1 uncultured bacterium | reverse complement strand
GGCTGAATAATTACAAAAACCCTAATAGGAATAATCGGCGAACAATTTGTTGATATCGCCGCCCCATGCGCCGTTATAGCGATCAAGCATTTCATCGGCCAGGGATTTGCCGCTTTCGGTGATCCGGCGCAGCACATTGACGAAATGGCTTTCATCCGCACCCACGTGATCAAGCTTTGCACGCGCGCTTAATCCATGTGCTGACAGGGCCACAACCTGTCGTGCCACATCCAAAAGGGTTCCGTTGCGGAACGGTGTGCGCAGGCCAAGTCTGGCCACATCGCGCACCTGGGCGGTGCGCTCTTCTTGTGTCCAGTCCTTGATCAGGTCATAGGCCGCATCAAGGGTGGACTGATCATATAAAAGACCAACCCAGAATGCGGGCAAGGCGCACAGACGCTGCCAGGGACCACCATCGGCCCCGCGCATTTCCATAAATTTCTTGATCCGCACTTCGGGGAACAACGTGGTCAGGTGATTGGCCCAATCATCCATGGTGGGAACTTCGCCGGGCAGGCCGGGCAGTTTACCGTTCATGAAATCCTTGAACGATTGACCCGCCACATCGATATATTTGCCGTCGCGATAGACAAAATACATCGGCACATTCAGCGCATAATCCACATAACGCTCAAAGCCAAAACCATTTTCAAAGACAAAGGGAATATCACCGGTGCGGTCAGGATCGGTATCCGACCAGATGTGGCGGCGATAGGACTGATAGCCGTTGGGCTTGCCTTCATAAAAGGGGGACGCCGCAAACAGGGCTGTTGCCAAAGGCTGCAAGGCCAGCGAGACGCGGAATTTTTTCACCATATCGGCTTCGCTGGCAAAGTCCAGATTGACCTGCACCGTGCAGGTTCTGAACATCATATCCAGACCCAGATTGCCCTTTAACTGCATATATCGGCGCATGATGGCGTAACGGCCTTTTGGCATGATCGGGATCTGATCACGCCGCCAGGTAGGCGCAAAGCCCATGCCCAGAAAACCGATCCCCAGTTCACCCGCGATTTCGCGCACCTGATCCAGGTGATTGTTCACCTCGAAACATGTTTCATGCAGGTTAATCAGCGGCGCACCGGACAGTTCGAATTGTCCACCAGGTTCCAGTGAAATATTCGCCCCCTCGCGATGAACCAGACCGATCAGCGTGTCGCCTTCGCGCACGGGCTGCCAGTCGAAGCGCATCATCCGTTCCAGCAACGCGCGGATGCCCGCCGGGCCTTCATAAGGCACGGTGCCATAATCTGCCAGCCGGTAGCCGAATTTTTCATGTTCAGTGCCGATGCGCCACTGGGAGAGCGGCTTTGATCCGGACTCAAGATATGCCGCCAGTTGATCACGGCTTTCGATCGGGCCACCGCCGACTTGCAGAACGGACATGGCAGGCTCTCCTTGATCCTAAATCAACAATCTTTGCCGCAACCGGAACGGCGGGCGGCGCAGTTTTGGACGGCTTGCCCGCCAATACAAGTTAAATCTGAATAACGCATCAGGCTGAATGGTCACCGATAAATGCCTGTGTCATGGCAAGAGCCGCCAAAGCGGCCGTATCTGCACGCAACAGACGTGGGCCAAGCGATATGGGCACCACATCCCAAAGCGTCAAGATGCGGTCCCGTTCGGTCGTTGTGAAGCCACCTTCGGGTCCGATCAGCACGCCGCAGGGTTTAGGGGACAAAGCTAATAATGCGCCGCGCGCCGCCGGTGCAGGGCCGATTTCATCGGCATAGATCATCCGGCGGTATTGCGGCCATTCGCCAAGTAGCTGGTCCAGCCCGATCATCTCGCGCACTTCGGGCACGTCGAGGCGGTTCGATTGTTCTGCTGCCTCAATTGCATGGGCGCGCAACCGGTCGAGGTTCAGGCGACGGACGACGGTACGTTCGGTTAAAACCGGCAACAGCGCAGATGCGCCAAGTTCAGTTGCCTTTTCGACCAGTATCTCCAGCCGGGCATTTTTCACCGGGGCAAAAACCAGCCATATATCCAATTCCGAGGTTTGAACCCGCCGCCGGTCAATCACCCTAAGATCACACTGACGTTTGCCCACAGGTTCAACCACGCCGCGCCATTCCCCATGACGCCCATTGAACAGCCAAACTTCTTCGCCCGCACGCCGTCGCATGACTGTCATGAGATAATGCGCCTGGGCGTCAGTTGCCGGCACCAGCAGGTCGGCGGCCAGATCATGGTCGACAAAAAGTCTTGGGGCGGATTGACTCATAAGCTGCTTCTAGCGCGGCTGTGCCAAACCAGCAAGCTGGCGCGTATTTTGGACCGACACTTGTGATCAGGCCGTTTTGCCGCTAATCCAGTGGCCATGCTTTCAAACCTTAAAGATAAAAACCGCAAGTGGGCGGCCCGCATGATCCAGATGGATCCTGGCTTTTTCAAGCGGCTTGAAGGACAACAGGCTCCTGAATACCTCTGGATCGGCTGTTCAGACAGCCGCGTGCCTGCCAATGAGATCGTGGGCCTTGATCCCGGTGAATTATTCGTCCACCGCAATGTCGCCAATCTGGCGCCGCCGCAGGATGCAAATTATCTCTCGGTATTGCAGTTCGCGGTCGATGTTTTAAGGGTGCGCCACATTATGGTGGTCGGCCATTATGGCTGCGGGGGTGTGCGTGCGGCTGTTGATGGGAAGCGCCGCGGTCTGGTTGACCACTGGCTGCACCCCATCCGCGAAGTACGTCAGGATTACCGCCACGAACTGGACGCGATCAGTGATGACAATCAGCGCTTGGACCGTCTGTGCGAACTTAACGTTATCCGGCAGGTTCGCAATGTGGCATCCGACGTCTTTGTAGCCGAGGCCTGGGCGCGCGGTCAGAAGATCAGCGTCCATGGCTGGGTTTATTCCCTGGGCAACGGACTGATCAACGATCTGGAATGTTCGGTACAATCGCAAGCTGATCTGGATGCGCTGTGATGAAACAGCGTTCTGATACCGGGATGGATCAGGACAAACCGATTAGAGATGCACCCAGGGGCAACTGGGTTGATGATAGGGCCCCGTTGATCCTGCGTCCCTATTTGCGGCTTTCGCGGCTGGATCGTCCGATTGGAACCTGGCTGCTGTTCTGGCCCTGCGCATGGGGGGCGGCAATGGTCGGCAATCCACTGCCCAATTTCTGGCACCTGGTATTATTTGGGATCGGGGCCACGGTCATGCGCGGTGCCGGATGCACATTCAACGATATCGTTGATCGCGACATTGACCGTCTGGTCACCCGCACCGCCCTTCGTCCGCTGGCGTCCGGGGCTATTGGATTACCAAACGCCATCGCATTCCTGATTGCACAGTCATTGATCGGCGCATTGATCCTTTTTCAGTTCAACGGACCGACGATCATCCTGGGAATCGCAGCTTTATTACCAGTTGCCATCTACCCGTTCATGAAGCGCATCACCTGGTGGCCGCAGGCATTTTTGGGCATCGCTTTCAACTGGGGGGTTCTGGTTGGAACCAGTGCTGTGACGGCATCACTCGAATGGTCAGCGATACTGGTTTATCTGGCGGGCATCGCCTGGACCATCGGTTACGACACGATATACGCCCATCAGGATCGAGAGGATGACGCCCTGATCGGCGTAAAATCAACTGCGCGCCTGTTTGGTGAAAGCACCCGACCTGCACTGATCTTTTTTTACGCAGTGTCCATGGGGCTTATAGCATGGGGCGGCAAGGCCGCAGGCATGGGACTGGGATTCTGGATCGGTCTGTGTGCGCCATGCGCACATCTGGTCTGGCAGATTATTGCCTTGCGTCCTGATGATGCAGACAACTGCCTTATGGTCTTTCGGTCCAACCGCCTGACCGGAGCGCTTGTTTTTATGTCGCTGGTAATGGGTCGGATCGATATGGTTGCTGGATGAGTGACCCCCATGAAAAATTCATCATAGAAAATACCCGGATCAGTCATGCGCCGCTGGTGCCAGAAATTCCGCTTTATCTGGCAAGCGAGGTCGTACCCTTGTGGCGAATGACCGAAGAGGAATTGGCTCAGGCAAATATCGCACCCCCCTATTGGGCATTTGCGTGGGCAGGCGGACAGGCCGTCAGCCGCTACATTCTGGACCATCCCGATCTGGTGCGTGGTTTGCGCGTTCTGGATTTCGCAACCGGATCAGGGATCGGTGCGATTGCCGCCATGAGGGCGGGGGCAGCAGGTGTTCTGGCAAGTGATATTGATGCCATCGCACGCACCGCCGCCTGTCTGAATGCATGCCTGAACAATGTTAAGATCAGCATTACTGACGAGGATCTGATCGGGCGAATGGATTTAAGCGTGGACGTCATTCTGGCTGGCGACATTTGTTATGAACAGCCGATGGCGGGCCGCGTAGAATCCTGGTTCAAGGAAATGGCCCGACATGGCACCCGAATATATCTGGGCGATCCCGGCCGTACCTATCTGCCGAAAGCCGGACTTGAGATTTTAAGCCGCTATCAGGTGGCCACCAGTCGCGAACTGGAGGATTCCGATGTGCGCGCCACATCGGTGCTGCTTGTTTCGGGCAATCCGGGCTAGTTCGACCGTGAGCCAGCCAACAATGATGCCGAGGCGGACGGCTTTGCCAGACTGGTCTGGGCAAGCACTGTCACAAAATCGCGCACCCTAAGGCGGATAGTCGGATCGGAGATGGAAGCATAGGTTGCCGCCAGTTCTCGCACCTCGTCCACTGGTACACCATGTATGTTTTCCATTGCGTTCCGAAGCGAGACCATAAAAAACTCCAATACCATCACTCATCTGACCCGAAGCTCACACACTCACCCAACCACAAGCGTTTGGCTGATGCACCTATCTGAATAGGTTGGTTTGGCTAATTTCTTTGGCTTTCATCATACCAATGCAACCACTGGCCGTGGGGGCTGCCGTGCGCCAACACTGTTTTACGTTTGTTTGGCCAGCAAGTTAGCGTCATAAAATGTCTGTGGCCGGTTTCATCATCTTCAAGATGCAGCCAGGCCAATTGATGTCGATGATCAGCCCTGGCGCCTGCGTCATCCATCATCGCAGAAATCTCGGCGCGCTCGTTCGCTGACAGATAAATCCAGACATAAGAGTGAAATACCACCCGTAGATCAGCGATTTGAGGTCGCGATAATTCGCGCGAAAGCCATTGGGCAGCGTTTGATCTGTCAATGGACGGCGGATCAAGCTGTGCAAGTTCAATAGCCTTGCGCAAGCGGATCAGACGTTCCATCTGATCGGGCCAGACATACGATTGTAGGCGAAGCGTACCGGTCGGCGATGTCGCATCAATTGGGTTAAGGTCACATCCGCGTCTGGAAATGACAGAAAATGGCGCCGAGGGGATCGGTTGGCCAGTCCATTTCGCCTGCAGGCTCAGGCGCGGCTCTGCCGGTCCCAGACTGAAGGTCTCGTAGTCAACACCAATGCGATCGGGAAACTGGTTCAGTCCAGCCGATGCGCCCAGTTCAAGCAGTTCAAGTTTAGGTGAGTCGGCTGTGCCGAACTGATGCGACAGAAGATGCAGGCCCGGTATGATCATCGCAGACCTTTGAACTTCATTGGTCTGGGGTGCGCTGGTCATAAACTGGGCCAGAAATTCAAAATGCTGGTCCTGGACCGTTTCGATTGCTGACCAGATTGCCGTCCAGTCCGGGTCGCCCCCGCAGCTGGGGTAATGTCGTGCCAGGGCAGGTGCATTTCCGCTGAGAGCCAGATAATGCAAGCCACCGGCCCAGCGCAAGGATGGCAGGTCGCGCGCTGGTGTTCCCTGCCAGTGGCCGAACAGTCGGTCCATCGCGCACCCATTGCCCAGCAAGGTGGCAGCCTCGGCGAAAAGCCGCCCATAGAGGGGCGAGCCGAGCTTGTGCGCGGCGGCAGACTGCCATTGAAAATGGGTTCTAAGGGACTCCAGCCGCTCGGACGAGAGAGGCATATCAGCATCGTCATTTGCCAGCATATTGTACCCCAAAGCGTGGCACCCGTGGCCAATAGGCCGCTTGTATCCGGGACAGAAAACCGCTTCGATAGTGCCACAAAATATCAACGGGGTAACGCCATGGCCATTGTCTATGATCATATCATGCAGCTCAAATCAGAGCCGGAACGGTTCAGCTATACCGACCGGGAATCGATGCTTTATGCGCTGGGTGTGGGCTTTTGCCAGACCGACGCGCTCGATCCGCAGGAACTGCGCTATGTCTATGAAAATGACCTTAAGACCGTGCCCACCATGGCAACCATCATTGCCTGGAATCTCAGGGTCCTGAACAATGCTGGAATCAATTATCTGATGGTGGTTCATGGCGAACAGCGGCTAAAGCTTTTCCGGCCCCTGCCCTCGTCTGCTGACATCATTGCCCAGGGGCGCGTTACCGGCTGCTTTGACAAGGGTCCGGGCAAAGGGGCCATTGTCTTGACTGAAACCGATATATCTTTAGCCAGCGGCGAAAAACTGTGCACACTGGGCGGTACTGTTTTTGCCCGTGGCGACGGTGGTTTTGGCGGCCCGGCCGGTTCAGGGCCAGAGCCGCACCAATTACCTGATCGCGCCGCGGATCTAACCTGCGAGCTGACCACGCGTCACGACCAGGCACTGGTCTATCGTCTGTCCGGCGACCGCAACCCGCTGCATTCCGATCCGAATTTTGCCAAGGCCGCGGGTTTTCCAAAACCGATCCTGCATGGCCTGTGCACCTATGGCACGGTCTGCCGGGCGGTATTAAAAACCTATTGCGATTATGACCACACAAAAATGAAAAGTTTCGACGTACGTTTTTCCGCGCCGGTCTTTCCGGGCGAGACGATCATCACTGAAATGTGGCGCGACGGGAACACTGTTTCATTCCGGGCACGGCTGAAAGAACGTGATGTGGTCGTCGTCAATAATGGCCGCTGCGAACTGGCAGACTGACCTTTTGAATCAACCAAGCTTCTGGGTCAGGCGGTCAAAGCCTGCCCAGAACTGGGTTCGATAACAATCCGCCTCGCGCAGGATTTCATGGCGCGCCGCAGTTATCGCCAGCAGTTCGCCCTTGGGCAAGTGGCTCATCATGCCCGGATAAACTGACGGATCGACAATTTTGTCTGCCATCGCGGCAGCTATCATCACCGGCATGGAAATGCGCGCAAGGGACGCGGCTTTTCGTAATTGAGCCATCGAAGAAAGCGCCGAGCCCAGCCAGCCAAAAGTAACACCACCCAGCTTCAGCCTGGGTTCAATCCGCCACGCCTTGACCATCACCGCAAAACGCCCGGCATCACTGGTCAGGGTGTTGTTTTCAAAAACCTCATCAGCCGGGCCGGACGGCCCCTGTCCAAAGGCATAAGCCTCGGGAGACACCGCTGCGCCGATCGTTGCAATGAGCCCGATCAGCGCTCGGGGCGGGGGCAGCTGGATCTGGCACATGGGTGCCGACAGGGCCATCGCATCAAACGGACTTTTGCCTGATATCGCATGGCGCAAAACATTATGACCGCCCATGGAGTGGGCCACAACGACCCAGGGACGCGGCGCATTGATCCCAGCGGCATAGGCGCATAATGCGTCAAGATCGCGATCAAAATCGCTGAAGTTTTTCACATGTCCCCTGTCTCTGTCGGCCAGAAGCCGGTCGGAAAGACCCTGTCCGCGCCAGTCCATTGCCAGAACCTGAAAACCACGGGTTACCATCGCCAAAGCAGCATCCGCGTATTTTTCGATGAATTCGGTTCGCCCGCCGAACAAAAACGCGGTGCCCTTTGAAGCATCAGCGGGATAATGTGCGACCCGCAAGTTTACCCCATCGCTGGCCTGAATCATGAATGCCCGACCGCCCGATGGCTCCGGCTGCCCGGGGATGGTGAACAAAGGCGCATCTATCATCGGCGGTATCTCTCAGACAGACTTCAGTACAAAAAGGAAACCCCGGATCAACTGTGATCCGGGGTTGCCATCAATCAGCAGCCCTGAGGCCGCCCATTCACTTACTTTTTGGCAAGCAGGGGGCCAAGCTTCATGGCGATAGACATATCGCCAGCAACCTTCAGCTTGCCGGTCATGAAGGCTGTTGTGCCATCGAGTTCGCCGGCTGCCATTTTCTTGAAGTTGTCAGCGCTGACCGTGATGGTGCAGTCTGCGGGCTTGTCTTCGTTGGTGACCGTATTCGGGGTCACCTTGCCGTCAATATAAACGACGCCAGCGCCGTCAAAATTGAACTTCAATGTGGCATTCAAGCCTGAATTGCCGCCGATCCGCTCGGCCAGGCCCTTGGTGATTTCTTCTACGTCGCTGCTCATGGGGTCACTCCCGTTCACACGTTTCAATATAAGTCGCAACCTGACCGGAGCCGCCCCGAACATAAGGGGTCATGCCATGGACAAGCCCACGAACCGCGTTCCGTATAAGCCAAATTGAGCCGGGACGCCACTGTCACCTTAACGTTGATAAGATAAATCATAAATTATGGCGGATCAGCGCCAGACGATACCCCTCGGGCACGGGCAATTCGGCCAACTCGTCCGGCCCAAACAGGCCAAGCGCCTGATGTTCATCACTGATCGACAAAGTGGCCGAATCCCCGGCCTTGGTCTCGTAAATCAGGATCAGAACCGGCTTGTCCGGAACGGGCTCGAACACAAAGGACGTAACCAGACGCCCCACAGATACATCAATATTTAATTCCTCTTCAATTTCGCGCACCAGGGTCTGTTCGGGCTGTTCACCGATTTCGAGCCGACCGCCAGGTAGTTCCCAGGTTCCCCGTTCGTTTTCCAAAAGCACAAAGCGCCCGTCGATCCGGACAATGCCTTTGACCGAGACCGGAAAAGCAGGACTTGGAACATAAGCCACGATCAAAGACCCGCCAGACGCCGAACGTCACCGGTTGCAGCAACAGTCCCGTGATTGCGATAGCTTTCGTGATTAGCGGCAATGTCCGACAATTTATAGCGATAATTGACCATGATGCCACCAGACTGGCTTATCCCTTTTGATGATAGATCAGCATTAGGATTAAGGCGTTCGATCCTTGCCCCGTTGCTTAGATGAAAATGCGCAACCCGGTCATGGGCCTGATCATCGCGCCGGGCGGTCAATAGGTAACGCGCTGCTTGGGCAAGCCATTGGGCCTGATCCAGCCGTTCGGTATCAACCCCTTGGCCGCGCAACCAGCCGGTAAGACCTGGAATAGGTGAAAGGGTGGCAAAATATTTTATCTGCGGCAGGTCATGCGACAATTCAGACACCACCCGTTTGATCAGAAAGTCACCGAAACCGACACCGGCCAGACCCGCCTGGGCATTTGAGATGGAATAGAAAATCGCAGTGTCTGCGGTTGATGGATCAATACGCGGCGCTGATTCATCAAGCAGCGTGTGAATGTTTGACGCAAGACCATTGACCAGTGCCACTTCCACAAAGATCAGCGGCTCATCAGGCATGGTTGGATGAAAAAAGGCAAAGCAGCGCCGGTC
>CAISDR010000550.1 GCA_903884125.1 uncultured bacterium | reverse complement strand
TCGGGGCATGTGGCGCGCAAGATTGCCGCAACGCTGGCCTCTACCGGCACACCGGCACAGTTCGTTCATCCTGCTGAGGCCAGTCACGGCGATCTGGGTATGATCGGGCGCGGCGACGTCATGCTTGTTCTGTCTAATTCCGGTGAAACGCCGGAACTGGCGGATATAATCGGACATGCCGCGCGCTTTGCCATTCCGTTGATAGGGGTTGCCAGTCGCGCCGGATCGGCGTTGTTAAGCGCATCGACGGTTTCAATCTGTCTGCCCGCAGCGCCCGAAGCCTGTGCCATCGGTCTTGCTCCGACAACCTCGACCACCATGATGATGGCGCTGGGTGACGCCATGGCTGTGGCGCTGATGGAGCGTCGGGGATTTTCGCCCGACGATTACAAGGTGCTGCACCCAGGTGGCCAATTGGGCAAACGTCTGTCACGGGTGGGCGACCTGATGCGCAGTGGTAAAGATCTGCCGCTGGTCGGGCCGGAATGCAGGCTTCACGATCTGCTTTTGACGATGAGTGAAGGTGGCCTGGGTTGTGCGGGGGTTGTCGATGCGCATGGATTGGTTTTGGGCGGAATATCTGATGGTGACGTAAGGCGCTATTTCGCTGCCCCCCAGCCAGGTGATGCACGGGCTCAGGACCTGATGACGCCATTGCCCAAAGCCATTCGGGTTTCGGCATTGGCCGTTGAAGCGGTGCAGGTAATGAGTTCCACAGGCCGCGGCATTTCCTGGCTTTTTGTGGTCGATGATGGCACTGACTGGACCAACGGGCCATATCGCCCTGTAGGCATCATTCACCTCAAAGATTGTCTGCGGGCGGGCATTGCATGACCGAACTGGCAGACAAACGCACACCGACCGGCACAACATTCAATCGGCGCGCCCGTTCGTCCCGCGATGATTTGCGCGATGTCCGTCAGTTTACGAATCTGAAATCGGCACGCCGCTATACCGGATTTGTACTGGGGATGCGGATTGCGTTGCCTGTTCTGGCTGCATTGACGCTTGGGCTGATTGTCCTGTGGCCTGGGTTGCAGAGCCGGGTTGGTGGCGTTCAGTTGTCATTTGCCAATATTGAATCTGTGAATTCGGAAATTCGCATGATGGCGCCGCGACTGACCGGGACGGACAAGCAAAATCGCCCCTATACCGTCACGGCAAAAAGCGCGATCCCGGAAATCGGTGACACAAATCTGATCAAGCTCGAAACCCTCGATGGGGATTTGACCCTTGCTGACGGCACATGGCTCAACCTGACGGCGCCATTCGGGGTTTATGATAAGTTTCTGCGGCGTCTGGACATGTCCGGTCCGATCGCGTTTCACACGGATCAGGGCTTTGAGATCAATGCCAGAAGCGCGCTGGTTGACCTTGCCAAAGGCTCGATCATAACCGACGAGCCGGTGGCGATTCAGGGACCATTCGGCACGCTTGAATCTGATCGGGCAAAACTGACCGAACGCGGATCGATTGCACATTTCGATGGCCATGTGCATGGCATATTTGTGCAGGCCCCAAAGGACTCCCCATGATGGTGACTTCAGCTTTGCCGACACTCAGTCGTATTTTTCTGATTGCCGCTTTTTTTGCGGCCCAGCCATTTGCATCACCTGTCTATGCTTTTGGCGACGGACGTGATTCGAGCAAACCAATTGAATATGCAGCAGACCATTCAGAAGTATTTCGCGAAGGTCGCGCGTTGCTTACCGGAAATGTGGTTCTGATTCAGGGCGAGACGCGGCTTAAATGCGACAAACTGACATTATATTTCAACAATAATGACGGCAGTAAAAAAGCGAACCCCGCCAAGGCCGCAGCACCTACCGATACGCCAGTGACAGGTGGTCTTTATCGTTATGATGCAGAAGGTTCAGTTTTTGCTTCATCGCCGGACGAGACGGCATCAGGGG
>CAISDR010000549.1 GCA_903884125.1 uncultured bacterium | reverse complement strand
GTTAAAAATCCTGTCGTAGAACTAGACGGCGACGAGATGACCCGGATCATCTGGCAGTTCATCAAGGAAAAGCTGATCCTGCCCTATCTGGATGTGGATCTGCTGTATTACGACCTGGGCATGGAATATCGCGAAAAGACCAAAGATCAGGTCACGATTGATAGCGCCAACGCGATCCTTAAGCATGGGGTCGGCGTCAAATGCGCGACAATTACCCCGGATGAAGCGCGGGTGAAGGAATTCAATCTGTCCACCATGTGGAAATCGCCCAACGGCACAATCCGCAACATTCTGGGCGGCACTGTCTTCCGCGAACCCATTATCTGCAAGAATGTCCCACGCCTTGTGCCGGGCTGGACGCAGCCAATTGTCATCGGCCGCCATGCCTTTGGTGATCAGTATCGGGCAACCGACGTGATCATTCCGGGCAAGGGCAAACTCAAGATGGTCTTTGAGCCCGCCGACGGTTCAGCTGCCAACGAATGGCCGGTTTTTGACTTCCCGGAAGCGGGGGTTGCCATGGGCATGTATAATCTGGATGAAAGCATCCGCGGATTTGCGCTGGCCTGTTTCAATTACGCGCTGGATCGCAAATGGCCGCTTTATCTTTCGACCAAGAACACGATTCTGAAAGTTTATGATGGCCGTTTCAAAAATCTGTTTCAGGAAATTTATGAAGCGGAATTCAAGGCTAAATTTGATGCTGCCGGTATTGTCTATGAACACCGTCTGATCGACGACATGGTTGCATCCGCACTGAAATGGAATGGCGCCTTTGTCTGGGCGTGCAAGAATTATGACGGCGACGTGCAGTCCGACACGGTGGCTCAAGGCTTTGGTTCACTGGGGCTGATGACTTCGGTGCTGCTGACGCCCGATGGTAAGGTGGTCGAGGCAGAAGCAGCCCATGGCACGGTGACACGCCATTATCGCGATCATCAGGCAGGCAAACAGACATCAACAAACCCGATCGCGTCTATCTTTGCCTGGACCCGTGGTCTGCTGCACCGGGCAAAGCTGGATGACAATACGGCGCTGAAGGATTTCGCTGAAAAGCTGGAAGCTGTATGTGTCGAAACCGTTGAATCAGGGTTCATGACCAAAGATCTTGCGATCCTGATCGGGCCTGACCAGAAATGGCTGAACACTCAGTCGTTCCTGGACAAGATTTCCGAAAATCTGCGGATTAAACTGTCGGCCTGAACCAGTCTGTCAGTTCAGACAGAATCGGAAGAAGGGGGACCAGACCTTTGGTCCCCCGTTTCATATCCGACGGTGCCTACATTTTGAATAGTTGCGGTTCATACCCTGAACAGGGAGAATGAAAATGAAACGAGGTCGCAGTGTGACTCAGCTCATTTCCGCATTGGAAAGCGACGAGCCGGTCGTCATCACACGCCAGGGACCGATCGCCTCGCTGATCTTGAACAGACCTGCGGACGGCAATGCCATTGACAGCACCTTACGCCATGGACTGATCGACGCAATCGATCAACTATCAAAAATGCGTGATATCGCCGTTGTTATCCTGACCGGAGCAGGCGATGGTTTTTCCATTGGTGGCGATGTCGCTGAATTTTCCAATCTGACCGTGCATGAGGCAGAAAAAGTTGCAAAATTGCAGGTACAGACATTACAGGCATTGTCCCGGATCAAGCAGCCGCTGATCTCGGCAATCAAGGGACCTTGTCTTGGGGTCGGATTTGAACTGGCGCTTTGTGCCGACATCCGCTTTTCGCAAAGTGATGGTCGTTTCGGCCTGCCGGGTATCAACCTGGGGATCACACCTGCGGGCAGTACGACTGTACGTCTGGCCAGTATCATTGCTGGTGGCGGGGCGCAGGCGCTTATGCTGACAGGTTCAGTTATTGACGCCGAACGTGCCTTCACCATGGGTCTTCTGACAGCCGTATTGGCACCTGATGAATTTGATGCCGGGGTTGAGCAGCTGGTGGGTCATATGGCCAGCTTGTCACCAATTGCAGTGGAAGAACTAAAGTCCCTGGTGGCTTTACCAAATGACAAACACATTCTCGCCGCCGACAAAGCTGGCATTAAAGCTTTTACCCGTTGTTATGCCGAAGGCGACGCTAATCAGCGTTGGCATTCCGTTATGGGTCAGGCGCCGAAAGCGCCAAGAAGCCTGCACTGATCAGTGGCTGATGTTTTGATCGGCCTTGATCAGCAATGCGCGAATTGACTCCAATGCCATCGGCTCATCCAGCAGCGGTGCATGCCCACGTTCGGGAATCTTTGTTACGACCAAATCTGGTTTTGCCGCCAGCATTTTTGCCACCAGTTCATCGGTCAGAATATCCGACAGTTCGCCTTGTATGACATGGCAGGGAATATTTGCCATCGCCTGAAATGGTACCCATAGGTCTGGCGGTGGGGCATCACCCAGCGACTCTAAACCTGCACGGGTCGCGGTGCCGATTTGCGGGTCATAGGCCAGAACCACATTGCCATTTCGTTCGGTATAGACCCGATGCGCCATCGCATCCCAGTCGGTATAATCAAATGACGGAAACTGGTTTTCATTGGTCTGCCGAACCTGTTCGATAGCCTCTGACCAGTCTGCGACCGGAGGTTGGGCCCCGGCATAGCCCGCAATGCGCCTCAGTCCGCCTATGGCAATTTCCGGGCCTATATCGTTCAGCACCACACCGGCCAGAAGTGTCGGTCGGGCAACAGCGGTAAGGATCGAAATGATGCCCCCGCGCGAAGTTCCAATAAACACTGCCCGAGAAATACCCACCACAGCCATTAGCGAAAGTACATCACCCAGTTCGGTAACTGGTGTGTAACTTTCTGCTGTCGGGGCATAGGCAGAAAGTCCACGCCCGCGCAAATCGGGACAGATCACGCGCCGTTCCTGACTTAGAATTTCTGCCAGATCGGCAAAGTCAGTCGACGAGCGGGTCAACCCCGGCAGGCAAACAACCGGTGTGCGCCCGGATGTGATCGCAGCAGGATAATCACGCGCATAAAGTTGCAAGCCATCTTGCGCCGCAAAAAATATGTCCTGATACATGCTTATCACTCCAGCCCTTATCTAATTAGCTCTGACAGTCTCATCCGGGCGTGCGCCGCGCCGCAAGTCATCATTGATTGACAGCGGCGCATTTTTTCCGTTCAGACGTGAGCGATAGACCTGCAGATTTTCCATGACGCGCTGGACGTAATCGCGCGTTTCCTGAAATGGTATCCGTTCAATCCAGTCGACCGGATCAGTGCTTGAATCTCGCGGATCTCCGAAATCCCGCAGCCACTGTCTGATACGTCCTGGCCCGGCATTATATGCAGCAATGGACAGAATATACGAGCCGCGATGATTATCAATCAGATCACCAAGAAATGCGCTGCCGAGTGTTGCGTTATAT
>CAISDR010000548.1 GCA_903884125.1 uncultured bacterium | reverse complement strand
ACGTGTTGCCAATGCTGTCAACGGTTTCTTAGGATCGAATGCAGCAATCGCCATTGATCCAACTAATATCCGCATCGAACTGCCCGCGTCATACAAGGGCAATATCGTGGGCATGATGACGGATGTGGAACAACTTCGTGTTGATCCGGATCTGCCGGCCAAAGTTGTGATTGATGAAACATCCGGGATCATTGTGCTTGGCCGTGATGTGCGGGTATCAACCGTGGCGATCGCGCAGGGCAATCTAACAATCAAAATCACGGAGACACCGCAGGTGAGCCAGCCCGGCGCTTTTGCCCCGGCAGGTGCCACGACGCAGGTTGTACCAAGAACAAATGTCAGCGTTGACGAAGACAAAAACCGCAAGCTGGCCGTTGTTCCATCCGGTGTCAGTTTGCAGGATCTGGTTGATGGCCTGAACGCCCTGGGCATTGGTCCGCGCGATATGATCCAGATATTACAGGGCATAAAGGCTGCGGGTGCCCTGCAGGCGGAAATCGAGGTGCGCTGATGAGTGGCATCATCGCATCTTCTTCAACACTTGTCGGCACCGCCCAACCATTTGCCGATGCACCGGCGCCTGCAAATGATGGCGCATTTCAGGCAGCTCTGGACACGGCAATTGCAAGCCAGACCAATGTAAAGTCAGAAAGCGATCAGAAGCGCGCTGAGTCCGATGCACCAAAATCAACGGCCCTGAACGGTCAGGCATTGTCAGCGGACGATCAGGCAAAAGTCCGCACCAAAATTGCAAAATCCGCGCAGGATTTTGAGGCGATGTTTCTAAGCCAGATGATGGAGCCGATGTTTGCCGGTCTAAAAACCGAGGCACCGTTTGGCGGTGGCCATGGTGAAGAAAACTGGCGGTCGTTTCTGGTGCAGGAATATGGCAAGGCCATCGCAAAGCGCGGCGGCATTGGTGTGGCCAAGATGATCGAAACCCAGATGCTGGATATGGCGGGCCTGTCAGGCAAAACCAAACCGGGAAATCGCTTTCCAACACTTGGAAATTCATCGACTTCCCCCGCACAGGACGCGGGCGGGTCATCGACGGCAATCCCAAATCTGCCGCAATTGCCTAATGCGCTGAGTGATCCGACAAAATTCGCCCTTCCCGGTCTGGAGATAAAGGCATGAGTGTCATTCTGTCCCTGAACAAAACACCAGCGCCACAGCCCACCGGCCCGTCGCTAGAAAATCTTCTGGATCTGACAGCCCGGTTGACCGGTCTGATCGAGGAAGAAATAAGCACGCTGACATCCGACCACATGCGCGATATTTCTGCCCTTCAGGACGAGAAAAATCGCCTTTCAACCGCTTATGCCCGCGAAATGATGCTGGTCCGGAATAATCCCGATCAGGTCGCAAACTGGCCCGATGACGGGATCGAAGAATTGAAAGTCCGAACCGAGGCATTCAACAAGGCGCTGAAAATTCACGTCGCAACGCTCGACAGGGTTAAAGGTGTGACGGAAACCGTTTTGCAGTCTATCGGCAAACATGTGGCAGCACGCACGCGGCCGGTCATCGGCTATGGCAAGGATGCCAATCAGCGGCTGGCAAATTCCCGCGCGCCGGTATCGCTGGCCTATGATCAGGCGATCTAGGTCCAGTAGTGGTGAATCCCACGTGGTACCGCTGCCGACAATGGCGATTATCGCATATAGGGATTTGGCGTAGCACTTGGGCGCAGGGGCGCCTTGCGTTGCGGAATCACATTTAACAGGCGAATCCGCTCCAGACGCCAGGACTTGGCGTCGCGTTCTGCCAGCCGCCATACCTTGAAGCGGGTAGCCCCATCAAGGCTGTCAAATGCCCGACAGGCAAAATCCAAAGCTGAATTGCTCTTTGCTTTCAATACTCTGTCAACAGCGGCCAGAACAAAATTGCCAGGTTCCACCACCTTTGCCAGGCTGGCGGCGACAAAGCCAACAGATGCCAGGGTCAGATGATCCAGAGGTGGATCGCCAGCCGTAGGGACGATGTTCAGAGCCATTCTCTTTTATTTCCGGCGGGTAACAGATTCGCTGGTGTCATGTTTGCATGGGATCACGCCACACGTCACTATGACATTTACCACAAAGCGCCAGAATTGCCGAACAGCCAGAGGGCACTGTAACCATGACAACCCATTCGACCTCAGAACATCCAGCGCCGGACGCGCTCCACCATCGCCATCGCCTGACAAAGGAAGATCAGGAACTGCTAATGCAGCTTCGACGGCACCGTCATGAGATCGCAGACAAGGTGCCGCCGCGAACACCTGGGCAGGCGGTGGCAGATACGGTCGCAATCGTGGTCGGGTCCTGGCGGTTTATCATCATCCAGTCCGTCCTGCTGGTCAGCTGGATGGCGGTAAACGTCATGGCATGGATACAGGTCTGGGACCCCTATCCTTTTATCCTGCTCAATCTGGTGCTGTCATTTCAGGCGGCCTATACCGCACCGATCATCATGATGAGTCAGAACCGGCAATCGGATCTGGACCGGCGCATGGCTGCCAAAGACGCCCGGATCAATGCGAAGGCAGAACTGGAAATAGAACTGCTGCACGAAAAGCTGGACCGGATGCGCGAGGGCGAAATCCTGCGGCTGACCACCATCATTGAAAAGCTGGAAGCGCGGCTCGCATAATCCGCGCAACCAGCCCAAACCGATAACGGATCAATCCGCCAGCACCGGTACTTTCGGTTTCCTGCCACCGCCCTTTGGGGCATCGCCTTCATTATCGCCGGATTCATCCTCGGCATCACCACGGCCTTTAAGCGAAGGCGGTGCTTCGATAATCGCAAACGACAGCTTGTCATCGGCACCAACCGACACATGCACGGTTCCGCCGCGAAGCAGTTTGCCAAATAGCAGTTCGTCGGCAAGCGGCTTTTTGATGCTTTCCTGAATGAGGCGTCCCAGGGGTCTCGCGCCAAAATGTTCATCATAGCCACGCTTGGCCAGCCAGGCATAAGCGGCCGGATCAAGTTCGATCACCACATGACGGTCAAGCAATTGTGCTTCGAGTTCGAGTACGAATTTCTCGACCACCTGGGCAATGATTTCCGCTGACAGCTGGCCAAAGGGAATGGTCGCATCCAGACGATTGCGGAATTCAGGTGTGAACAGGCGTTTGATCGCCTCCTCATCTTCTCCTTCACGCTTGGTCGAACCGAAGCCGATAGCCGACTTTGCCATTTCAGCCGCACCGGCATTGGTGGTCATGATCAGAATGATGTTACGGAAGTCGACCGTCTTGCCATTGTGGTCCGTCAGTTTTCCGTGATCCATGACCTGAAGCAGAATGTTGAACAGGTCGGGATGGGCCTTTTCGATTTCATCGAGCAGCAGAACAGCATGGGGATGCTGGTCAATGCCATCGGTCAGCAGGCCGCCCTGATCAAAACCGACATAGCCCGGCGGTGCGCCGATCAGCCGGGATACTGTATGCCGTTCCATATATTCGGACATATCAAAGCGCAGCAGCTTCACGCCCATGATGGATGCCAGTTGCTTGGCAACTTCTGTCTTGCCGACACCCGTCGGGCCCGAGAACAGATAGCACCCAATCGGCTTTTCGCCGTCGCGCAGCCCTGCACGTGCCAGTTTGATTGCCGAAGACAAAGCTTCGATTGCGGTATCCTGACCAAAGACAACGCGGCGCAGATTGGCGCTTAAATCCTTTAGCTGGGCAGTATCCGATTTCGACACTGACTTGGCGGGAATGCGCGCGATTTTTGCTACAATCGCCTCAACTTCCTTGACACCGATCGTCTTGCGACGGCGTGCTTCTGGAACCAGCATCTGAGCCGCCCCGACTTCATCAATCACATCAATCGCCTT
>CAISDR010000547.1 GCA_903884125.1 uncultured bacterium | reverse complement strand
TCAGGATTTTCTAAGGGCGCTGATTCTTGCGCCCGAAACGCCAAATGTTTACGTTCAGTTGTATCTGTTGACCGCCCATTTGTTTCTGCTGGACCGGATCGCTAAACTGACACCCAACAGCCCGGAGGTACATGCTCTATCTGCCCAGCAGATGGCTGGTTCAGCCAGAGTTACTGCCGCTGCCCGCATGACTGCACAGGCACTGGCAATTGATCCGTCGAACAGTTCCATAGCGGATCAGTTTTCCCAATATATGATAGAATCACTTTGGCCGCTTTGTGCAATGCGCTGGGGGGTGCGTACGGCCATACTTGATCCCGGGCGGCAGCGTGCGGCGTCGAATGCAGCATTTGCCGCCAATTATGACCCACAGCCGACCGCTGAAAAATCCAGGTTCGTCCACCAATTTGCAGCGGGCCTGCTGGGCAATATTGCTTCGGCGATACCGGTTGTCGGGCCCGCCCGGCAGATTTTGCGGATCGGATTTCTTGGGGCAGAAGCGGGTGTTCGGGCCATGGGACGATTTCTCAATCCGCTCTGGCGTCACCTCGACCCCGAACGCTTTAAGATTTTTGCCTATGGGGCTGGACGCGACGATGATGCAGTGTGGGATACGGTCACAGGTTTTCATATTGTGGATGATCTTGATGATGCAACACTGACTGCGCGTATCAAAGCAGATCGGATTGATGTTTTAATCGATCTGGCCGGACATACCGGAACCGGCAGACTTGGCGTGCTGGCACGTCGGGCAGCACCTGTGCAGCTTTCCTGGCTCGGCTATTTTGCAACAACCGGAATTGCCAATGTTGACGGTGTTTTGCTTGACCCCTGGTGGGCAGGCAAAGATTTTGATCGTTGGTACACGGAACAAGTTTTCGAATTGCCCCACGGACGTTTCTGTTACGAGCCGGACCCAAGAACGCCTGCCTTTGAACCGCCGCCGGTTCTAATCCGCGGACATATTACCTTTGGCAGTTTCAACAAGTTGCCAAAGCTAAATGATCAGGTTCTGACCTTGTGGGGGCAGATTATGAACCGTGTGTCTGGTTCGAACCTTTATCTCAAGGCCGTTGGCTTTGATGATCCGCTGGCAGTTGCCGAGGTTACGGCGCGGTTTGAAGCAATGGGGATCGATGCCAAACGCCTTGCGTTTGACGGCCGGTCGGGACCGCTGGCAACGCTTGATCTTTATCGCTGGGTCGATATCGGACTTGACCCGTTTCCGTTTGGGGGCGGGCTTACAACCGCAGATGCATTGTGGATGGGGGTGCCGGTTGTAACGCTGGCCGGATCGTCGCCTTTGTCGCGGCAGGGGGCGGGACTACTTTATCAGGCAGGATTTGGTGATCTGGTCACTACCAGCCCGGAATCCTATATCGAACAGGCAGTGCACCTTGCCAGCGACATCCCGGCGCTGACCCGGCGTCGCGCCAGCCAACGCGACGTGATGGCTAAATCTGGCTTGTGCGATGGGGCAACGTTTGCCAAAGCTTTCGGGGCATGCCTTGACCGGATATGGCAAGAGCACTTTGTTCTGAACCACGACTGAGAACTGGATTTTGAAATGTCAGCGGATCTGGAAAAGCAGAATGCAGGAATTGCGGCAGCCGAACTTGTTTGCGATGGCATGGTGGTGGGCCTGGGCACCGGGTCAACCGCAGCCTTTGCAATCAGGGCGCTGGGGGCGCGCGTGGCCCTGGGCTTGAAAATTATCGGCGTTCCAACCTCGCGCGTCAGCGAAGAACTGGCCCGCGGTCTCGGTATACCAATTGGTGATCTGGACGACGTAGGCACCATTGATCTGACCATTGATGGTGCTGATGAAATCGACAGCCATTTCAATATGATCAAGGGCGCCGGGGCCGCGTTGCTGCGTGAAAAGCTGGTGGCGCTGGCTTCAAGCGAAATGGTCGCGATTGTGGATTCATCCAAATATGTAGCCTGCCTGGGGCAGTTTGCGCTGCCGATCGAAGTCGTCCCTTTCGGGGAAAAAACGACGGCTCGCCGGCTTGAGGCCGCATGCCGCGCCTTTGGCCTTGGGGATAATGCACTGGTGCTGCGCCATAACAAATCCGGCACCCCATTGTTAACTGATCAGGGCAACCACATATACGACGCCCGATTTGGCCGGATCGAGGATGCCCAAGGATTGGCACGGGCGCTTGATCAGG
>CAISDR010000546.1 GCA_903884125.1 uncultured bacterium | reverse complement strand
CGGATAAGCCATTAATACCGGAACCAATTACGATGACATCTTTCATTCCAAAATCCTCTCATGAGACGATAGATTTACCACATAGGAAATAGCCTTTGGAGGCCAATAGTGGAACGCACCGATGTCATTATTATTGGAAGTGGAATCAATGCTCTTGTCGCTGGGGCGATCCTGAGTAAAGCGGACAACAAAGTCCTGATATGCGAGCGTAATAGTGAACCCGGTGGGGCTATTAAAACAGCAACGACTGCCACTTTGCCAGGATTTACACACGAACTCCTATCTAGTTGGCATCCGCTTTTTGTTGGTGGCCCAGCTTATGCAGAGCTCAAAGCTGATCTTGAAGCGCATGGTCTGGTTTACCTAAACACCGACAAACCGACTGGCGTCGTTTGTCGTGGTGGAAGTGCAGTTCTCTCTACTGATTTACAGGCAACTGCCGGGGAATTTGCTCGGCTGGGGGGATGGCGAAGCATGGACATCCATGCTCAATGAGTTCCTAGGAAAGATTGACCTTGCCTTTGGATTATTAGGAGCCGATTTGTGGCGGTATAACGCGCTGAAATTGCTTCAGACCGCTCGCAAACGCCTAGGCTCACGCGGACTGGCCGCCACTGGCGCAGAATTATTGGAGCCAGCAACGGCATGGCTAGATCGAACATTCACCTCACCTGTCAGCAAGGCCCTGCTTGCTCCCTGGGCGCTTCATAATGGTCTGGGCCCGGATGATGCCAGCAGTGCGTTTATCACAAAAGTTATTGGGGCGGCTGTGGCGCTGGGTGGAATGCCTGTCCCGGTCGGTGGGGGTGTAAAACTCGTTGATGCCTTGTTGGGAATAGTGACTGATAACGGTGGCGCCATTTTGACCAACGCTGATGTAGCAAAAATCAATATATCCGGTGGTAAAGCATCTGGGGTAACACTGGCAGATGGTCGTGAATTTGTGGCTAACAAATCCATACTTGCTTCCACAACACCGCATGCTCTGTACAACGACCTCTTGGCAGGTCAACAATTGCCGCCAGAAGTTAGTCGATCGGTTGAAACATTTAGGTACGGTCGCGCCGCGATTCAAATCCACTTAGCTCTTTCTGAGCCACCTCTTTGGAAAGCTGATCCAGCGTTAAAAGATGTTGCCATAGTTCATGTGCTTGATGATATGAATTCGCTCTCAGAATCAGTAAATGCCGCAAACCGTGGCTATCTACCAGCACGCCCCACCATCGTTGTCGGACAGCCAACTAGTGTGGATCCATCCAGGGCACCAGAAGGAAAATTTATTTTGTGGATTCAGTTACAAGAAAATCCCCGGAAGATTGCTGGTGATTTGGCGGGCGTCATTGATCCGGGTGATGGTACCTGGAACCAGGAGCGACTCAATGCATACGCGGATCGGGTAATTGCACAACTCTGCGAACAGATCACCAATCTACAATCCGCGACGTTGGCAAAAGTCGTATTGGGACCGCAAGAGATAGAAGCTATGAACCACAATTTGGTCGGGGGAGACCCGTATTCAGGTGACTGTCGGATTGATCAGTATGCCCTGTGGCGCCCGCTAGCTAGCGCCACTGGCCATAAAACCCCGTGGGAAAATCTTTGGCATATCGGTGCGTCCACTCATCCCGGACCTGGCCTTGGCGGCGGTTCTGGATACTTGGTCGCAAAGCGGCTAACGTCAAAGAAATTATTTGGTCGGTAATTCTCGCTTTTTTACGTTATTTCTGTACCAGAGCCAATACGCGACATGGGCTTCCAGAGCCGCCAACGATTTTCAGTGGTGCTGCAATAATGATTGCACCCTGCGCCGGCAACTTGTCCAGATTGCGTAACTGAGTAAGTCCATACTTGTTATTACCCATCAACATGTTGTGGCAAGGGAATGGAACAGAGAGTCCAAAAGCGCCGCCTGCATCGATTCCCACTGTTTCAACGCCGATACCTAAAATGTCCCGCTGGGTTCCCAGGTATTCCGCTGCTTCTACCGATAGTCCTGGCGTGTGAGGGCCATTTTCATCCGCATTAGCAAAAGCCTTTGGATCATCGCCAAATTTCGACCAACCCGTGCGGAAGAGTAGCCATGCGCCGCTAGGAATATCGCCATG
>CAISDR010000545.1 GCA_903884125.1 uncultured bacterium | reverse complement strand
GTCTGGGTAAAATATATCAGGATCAGGGTCGATTTGACCTGGCAGCTAATCATTACGCTGCAGCCCTAGCAATCAGGCCTAACTTTCCCACCGCCCGTCTAAACTACGGTATGTTGATGCTGACGCGTGGCAACTTTGAAGATGGGTTCAGATTATTTGAATCGCGCTTTGATAATGGCAGCGTCATAAAAATTGATTCATATGCCCGCTGGACCGGCGCTGACATTTCAGGTCGGCGCATATTACTGCATGCGGAACAAGGCCTGGGTGATACCATTCACTTTTGTCGTTATGCGCAGATTTTGACTGATCGGGGCGCACAGGTGTTCCTGGCTGTGCAAGAACCACTTGTTCGATTTATGAAAAGCCTTGGACCAGATATTCAGGTCATCACCATTAGAAAAGACCCGTTACCGGATGTGGATTTTCAATGCTCCCTTCTTAGCCTGCCCCACATCCTGGGCACCACATTGGAAACCGTACCCGGAAATGTGCCCTATCTATTTGCCAATACAGTCGACATCAAGAAGTGGAAGAATCGATTGGGCCCGACATCGTTACCGCGCGTTGGAATCATTTGGTCCGGCAACAGCGCCTATCGCGGAGACAGGTGGCGATCCACTTCGGTTGAAGTACTGACGCCGTTATTGTCGTTGGTCGATTATGAATTTCATGTGCTGCAGAAAGACATTCGACCGTCAGACGAAAATATGCTGGCGCGATTTGGCAACCTGCGCCTTCACGAATTGGGCGATATAGCTGATACCGCAGCGTTGATGGAACACATGGACGTGATCATCTCAACCTGCACGGCACCGCTGCATATTGCCGGTGCCCTCGGACGACCCACCTGGGCGATGCTGACCTATGCAGCTGACTGGCGGTGGATGGTGGCCCGCAACGACACGCCATGGTACCCGACCATGCGCCTGTTTCGCCAGCCTGCGCCGGGTGATTGGGATAGCGTGATTTCGGAAATTGGCACGAATCTGAAATTGACATTCTGACCAGGGTCGTAACCGGCCATCTATTGACACCTGCTTGGCGCATGCAGCTCCTGGTCAACGATAACGTGTCGTTCACTTATCTTCCAAAATGGCATCATCGCGCTGAAATAAGCGACGTTGATCTTCGCATTGACGGATTTTGGGGTGTTTTCAGATTAAAGGACCAAAGAGGCAACGGAAATTTTTTGTTTCGCCGGTGAATGCCGGACCAAACTTCGGTCTGGGAAGTACCAATCTGCAACTTTGAAAAGATTGGTGGGCGCACAAGGATTCGAACCTTGGACCCGCTGATTAAGAGTCAGCTGCTCTACCAACTGAGCTATGCGCCCAGACCGAAGGAGGGGCGGGTCATACCAAAGCGGGGGGGCTGTGTCCAGCCCTGTTCGGATGTGATTGTCAATCGAAGGTCCTTTGGCCGGTGTCCCAGTTGGCAACAGGCCGTTACCGGTGCAGTGGGTGGTTCAGCGTGGCTGGACGCCCGCCGCCAAGGGGGCATTGGGGCTGATCGAGATCGGCTGGCGATTTGCATCGCGGGTTGGCCGTTCATAGCATTCGGTGCGGCCCAAGGTGCGGTAGCAATAGCGATCCGCAACCGGAGGGTCTGTTGCGTCTTCGCCCGGTGCGACTTCTGGTGCCGGGCATGTCAGGTAATTGCCAGCATAGTCCCAGAACCCGCAGCCCGGGGCCACTGTCTTGTGTTCCGGGGCGCTTACACCGGCTACAGATATTACCGGAATTGGAATTCGCGGGCATACGCCGCCATTCTCTATCCGGGTCGAAAACGCGCAATCGGTTCGTCCATAGGCATCTGCGGCGTATGGCCCAAAGGTGCCCGATGATTCCGACGTGCAGCCAGCCAGATTCAAGACAATGCCCAAAACCAGCAGAAAGGTCAGGCCGAAAGCTACGCTCCGTCCTATCAATGCAGCTGCCGCCACCTGGGCGTCATGCCCCATCTCCATGCTCATGTCCGTGCTCCTCAACCGCAGCACTCAGGGCTGCAATCCGGTCGCCAAAAGCACAAAGAACATGCACCCGAATGGCAGAGGATAAGCCCCCTGCCCCCCGGTTGGCGTCGATTTGTGCCACCAGCGCTGACACACTTTTCCCCTGGTCCCGGGCCAGCCCCACAAGGGCTGCCCAGAATTCGGGTTCAATGGTCAGGCTGGTACGATGCCCGCTTAAGGTAACTGACCTCTTAACGGGACCAGACATTTTTGGAATTTCCGATGATACCGGTAAAGGCCGCGAGCCTGCCGGGCCGTTATGCTTCAGGACCGACCATGGTTTCAGGGCGGACTACCTCGTCAAATTCCGCGTCGGTGACAAAACCGCCGCCAACAGCTTCCTGACGCAGGGTTGTTCCGTGTTTGTGAGCCAATTTCGCCACGGTAGCAGCGTTGTCATAACCAATCTTTGGCGCAAGTGCTGTTACCAGCATCAGCGACTTGTTCAAAGAATCCGCTATGCGTTCCCGATTGGCCTCGATCCCCACCACGCAATTATCGGTAAAGCTGTCGCAGCCATCGGCCAACAGGCGAACCGACTGCAACAGATTGTAAATCAACACCGGCTTAAAAACGTTCAGTTCCATATGGCCCTGACTTCCGGCGATGGTCACGGTCATGTGATTACCCATCACCTGTGTGCACAACATAGTCATGGCCTCTGCCTGTGTCGGGTTGACCTTGCCCGGCATGATTGACGACCCGGGTTCGTTTTCCGGCAGCGATAGTTCCCCCAGGCCGCAACGCGGACCGGAACCCAGCAGGCGGATATCATTGGCGATCTTGAACAGGCCCGCTGCAATTGTATTGAGCTGGCCGGATGCCTCGACAATCGCATCATGGGCGGCCAGCGCCTCAAACTTGTTGTCTGCCGTCACAAACGGTATGGCACACATCTGCGCCAATTCCGCAGCAACACCCTCGGCGAAGCCGATGCGGGCATTAAGACCGGTTCCCACGGCTGTGCCACCCTGTGCCAACGGGTATAGGCGCGTCAGGCTGGCGGTGGCGCGAACCACGGCCAGTTCAACCTGTTTGGCATAGCCTGAAAATTCCTGCCCCAGAGTCAAAGGGGTTGCATCCTGCAGGTGGGTGCGGCCGATCTTGACAATATCGGCCCATTCATGCGCCTTGACCACCAATGCCTGATGCAACCGCTTTAGCGAGGGGATCAGTCGATTATGGATTTCGGAAGCGGCCGACAGATGCATGGCCGTTGGAAATGTATCGTTGGATGATTGGCCCCGGTTCACATGATCATTGGGGTGGATCGGCTTTTTGGAACCCATCACACCACCCGCCAATTCGATGGCGCGATTGGAAATGACCTCATTGACGTTCATATTGGTCTGGGTCCCAGACCCCGTCTGCCATACCACCAGCGGAAAATGATCGTCCAGCTTTCCGGCAATCACCTCGCCGGCTGCCCGGGCAATCAGTTCGCCCAGCTCGGGTTCCAGTGCCTTGAGCTAAACATTGGTCAGCGCTGCTGCTTTCTTGATCATTGCCATGGCGTGAATCAGGGGCAGCGGCATACGCTCGCCTCCGATCCTGAAATTCTGCAGTGACCGCTGGGTCTGCGCACCCCAATAGCGATCCGCTGGAACTTCAATAGGGCCAAAGCTGTCGGTTTCAACACGTGTGGTCGATGCCATGATAATCCTCGTCTATTGCGGGCAGGGACAGGCGGCCCATCCAGCCCGATAATTCTGCATCATTCTCAGCTATTTCTTGCGAAAGGCGTCCAGACTTACCACTTCGCCCTTTGCGGCATCCCTCGGAGATTCGTTTGCTCGAGATGCCTCTGGTCCGACATCGCCATTGACCGGCTCGCTCGATATCTCTTTTTCCGCGACCAAGGGTTCGGAACCCTTTTGTTCACCATGAAGTCGGATTGGTGTCGCGATCGCGCCACTTTCCGCGGCAGCCTCCAGATCTTCGATATCAAATTGAAGGCCGAACTGGACCGAGGGGTCAAAAAATCCCTTCATCGCGGTAAAAGGTATAGTCAGTTCCTGCGGCGATTTATTGAAAGACAGGCCGATCCGGAACTTGTCCTCAAACACTTCCAGACCCCAGAACTGATGCTGAAGAACAATAGTCATCTCTTCAGGGTAGCGTTCCTTCAGAAAGGACGGGATGACAACGCCTGGATGGGTGGTGCGAAAAACCACATACAAGTGGTGATCCCCGGGCAGGCCCTGCGCCTGAACACGGCGCAATATCTGGCGCACGACCCCTTTAAGCGCCGATTGCACCGCACGATCATACTGCATCCAATCCCGCGCCATTCCAAACTCCGACCAATCCCGATTGCCAAATTACCGTGCGCTTATCGCAGGATCAATGACGGTTTGGAAAGCCCCTATACCCTGACAATGTCGTGACGACAAAATATCGTAGGTTTGGTTAATAAATATGAATGTTATATTTAAAGTGGTAATAAATAAAAATAAATCAATAAAATCATAAACTTGCCAACGGTCAAGTCATGCCCAGCGCCAATGATATGCCCGCC
>CAISDR010000544.1 GCA_903884125.1 uncultured bacterium | reverse complement strand
TCATTTACGTCAAGGGCAAAGTTGGATTTAACGGTTTTGCCAATACCGAATTGGACGAAGTGCTGAAAGCGCACGGCATCAAAGATGTATTGCTTGCTGGCATGGTAACTTCGCTTTGTATCGACTCAACCGGTCGGGCGGCCTATGAACGCGGCTATTCGGTAACCGTGTTATCGGACTGCACATCTGCCCGTACCCCTATTGAACAGGAGTATTTCTGCAACAATGTGTTCCCGCTCTACGGCAGCGTGGCACAGGGTGCAGATCTGAAACTGGCCGCCTGATGAAACCTGCAGGATGTTCAGCATAGTATATCACAAATGACCCATCCAGACGATCCAGACGATCAGCAGAGCAGATCACTTGCTCATGATCTGCATGTGGAAGCTTCCACTCGTCTGACAGAGGCATTTGTTGCCAGCGAAGCTAGGATGCGCCAGCGCATCGAACTCCTGGCCGAGATTGTCTTTGAAACGGATGCAAACGGCGTCATCATATTTCTGAACCGTGCATGGTCAGCGGCAATGGGCGGTGATGCAACTGCCATGATAGGCAAGGTGCTGCGCGAACGTGTTCTGTTCGAGGATCAGTTTCTCTTCGATGCAAATCTGGAAACCGCAACCCAGACAACAAGTACAGAACGAATTCCCATCCGTTTACGGCATGATGATGGCTCGACTGTTTGGATGGAAATGTCCATCGTTTTGCTGGCTGACGGCGGGCACCTGGGTGCTTTGCGCGACATTACTCGCCAGCGCAGGTATCAGGAAGAACTGACGCGGCTGTCACTGGTTGCTAATTTTACAGATAATTTCGTCATCATCACTGATGCCAAAGGACGCATCGAATGGGTCAATGCCGCATTTACAAAACGCACAGGCTATCAGCTGAAGGATATTGTTGGCCTGGTGCCAGGACATATCCTTCAGGGAAATGACACCGATCCCGTGGAGGTTGAACGCATACGCGAAAATCTCAGACAGCAGCGGGCTTTTTCGTCCAAAATTCTGAACTATACCAGCACCGGCGAAACCTACTGGACCATGCTGCACGTCAACCCAATTCTGGACAATGACGGCGTTGTCGAGCGATTTATTTCCGTCCAGTCGGACACGACCGAGCTTCATTCGGCGCAGATGCGGGCCGAATTTGAAAAGCTGCGGGCAGAAAGTGCAAACCAGGAAAAATCAATGTTCCTGGCTAATATGAGCCACGAATTGCGCACACCTATTACCGGTGTCCTGGGGCTTGCTGACCTGCTTTTGGGCACTGAGCTGAATGAAACCCAGCGCAAATATGTCGAGATATTGCGCAGTTCCACGGGCGTATTACTGGCAGTTCTAAACGACGTGCTGGACTTTTCCAAAATCGAGCACGGCGAAATCAAGTTGGAAAAAACGCCGTTTTTTGTGCGGCTGGTCATTCAGAATGTGGTTGATCTGATGCGGCCGCAATTTGCCGCAAAAGGATTGACGTTTTCCTGGTCGATTGCGCCAGATGTCCCGACACGGCTCGAAGGCGATCCGGCACGGCTGCAGCAGATACTTTACAATCTTGTCGGCAACGCGCTGAAATTCACACGCGCCGGAGAAGTGAGCCTGAGCGTTTCGGTGCGCGAGGATGCTGAACCCGGATACCACCATCTTGACTTCAAGGTTTCGGACACAGGCATCGGCATACCCGAAGAAGCGGTCAATCGATTGTTCCGGCCATTTGTCCAGGCCGATTCCTCGACCACCCGTCGCTTTGGCGGAACAGGCCTGGGCCTGTGGATATGCCAGCGCCTTGTTCACCTGATGGGTGGCTCCATCGGCGTTCGGCCCAATGAAGGCGGTGGCTCAGTATTCTGGTTTGATATCCGCGCCCTTGGCCTGCCGGAACAGTCCGCACCCCGGCCGTATGAAAGCCCGCGGGCAAGAATCCGCCCCCTGAATGTGCTGATCGCGGATGATAATGATATCAATCGCCTGATCGTACGCGCCGGGCTGGAGCGCATGGGTCACAAGGTTGATGAAGCCCATAGTGGCGCCGAAGCCATTGATGCGGTCGCTGCCAACGACTATGACGTGATTTTAATGGATATGCAGATGCCGGTGGTGGACGGGCGAACGGCTACCGTCCAGATCCGTCAGATGGATGCCAATCGCGGCCAAATCCCGATCATTGCGCTGACAGCCGATGCGGTATTGGACCATCGCGGTCGATATATGGCATCGGGTCTGGATGATTTTCTGGTCAAGCCGGTCGACTGGAACATATTGGCGCGCATTCTTGAGCGGGTTGCCGAAGGTGAATTCAGCCGCATCGCCAATGGCTGACGCGTTTTGTCCAATAAAGCATTCAGTCACAGGAATCAGTGGGGGGCTTTCTGTTGCCCGGCGCCCCCCGGGCCGCGAATTTTCAGATCTTCTCTAAGCCGTTAGGCTGCGAGAAGCGCCGAACCTTCAAATGCCACGTTGTCGTTGGCAAGTATGTGTTCAGCCCGATAACGGCGGTACAATGCCGGGCAAAAGGGAGACCTTTAGACGTCCGTCGATACTGCTTCGCCCCCCTAAATCCGAAATTGATCCGACATGGAATCACTCGCGAAAATCTGGTGGAGGCGCCGGGTACTGCCCCCGGGTCCGAAACGTTTATTATGAAACCCGTTTATCGCCATAGCCGGTGCGACCGGCACTGCTCAATATAGGCATGGGCGGGGGTTATTTAAAGCCCCCTGATAATTGGCCACTTGGAAGTGTCATCAATTCCGGTCAGGATCAAACCGATTAGGAATTCAGACAAACGAAACTGACGGAGGATACGTTCGATGATCGGCTATACCATGGTGGGAACCAATGATCTTGCCCGGGCGCGGGTCTTTTACGACGCGGTTATGTCCATATTTGGTGCAAGGGTGGTAGAAGCCTATACCAATGAAAAGCGTGTCTGGTATGCAACTAGTGCCGCGGGACCGCTTTTGGCTGTGACCATGCCCCATGATGGCGGCAAGGCCAATGCTGGCAATGGCGCCATGGTCGCCCTTTCCGCTGCCTCGCGCGAGGTGGTTAACAAGGCCCATGCCGAAGCCCTGAAGAAGGGTGGCGCCGACGAAGGTGCGCCGGGCGTTCGCGGCGACGACCCCAATGGCTTCTATGGCGCCTATTTCCGCGACCTGGATGGCAATAAATTCTGTGTTTACAAAATTGGCCCAGCCTAGGGGATACCCCCTTAGCCGGGACCACAATTCGCGCTAGCATCCCTGAACGCCGCCTGAGTCGCTTGACCCTCAGGCGGCGTCAATTGTTTACAGATTGATGTTTCAAGGCAGTTTTATCTTGATGCCCTAACCGGGTACAGATGGGGAATGACATGGCGCTGGATGATACAGCGCGCGCCGAATTGGCCGCGCAACGGGCAGAGACTTATTCAACCCGACGGGCAACCGTCCCGGCCCTGGAAGATGTGCTTTATCAGGCGCTGCCGGTTCTGGACCATGGCTTCGTGCGTGTCATCGACTATATGGGCGATGATGCCGCCATTGTGCAGGCGGCACGGGTTTCCTATGGCAAGGGCACAAAAAAGACCCGCGAGGATGAAGGCCTGATCCGCTATCTGATGCGCCATCGCCACACCACCCCGTTTGAAATGTGCGAGATCAAGTTTCATATCAAACTGCCGATCTTTGTTGCGCGTCAGTGGATCCGGCACCGCATGGCGAATGTTAACGAGTATTCCGCGCGTTATTCGATCATGGACCGGGAATTCTATATCCCCGCGCCAGATCAGCTGGCCGCCCAATCGACCCATAACCGTCAGGGTCGCGGCGATGTATTGCAGGGGGCAGAAGCCGCACGGGTGCTGGAACTGCTGCGTGATGATTCAATTCGTGCCTATGACCATTACGAAGAAATGCTGAACGAGCGGCAGGACGGCGGGGTGATTGATGCTGAGCGCACGGGCCTTGCCCGTGAACTGGCTCGAATGAATTTGCCACTTAATTTCTATACCCAGTGGTATTGGAAAATCGACCTGCACAACCTGTTCCATTTCCTGAATGTGCGTGCGGATTCCCATGCCCAATATGAAATCCGTGTTTATGCCGAACTGATGCTGGATCTTATTCAGAAATGGGTACCCCTGGCCTTTGGCGCCTTCAGGGACTATCGCATGGGCGGTGTCGAACTGTCCGCACAGGGTATTGCCGTGGTCAAACGCATGTTGGCGGGCGAGAGTGTTACCGAGGCCAACAGCACCATGTCGGCGCGTGAATGGCGGGAGTTGATGACCACACTCGGTCGAGGGTAGACTGAAATCGGTTAATACAATGGATGTAATAAATACAAAGTAACCGGGGGATGAAATGCTCGACCTGACTGAAATTGCGACTGGCCTGCGCTTTCCCGAGGGCCCCATTGCGTTTCCTGATGGGTCAATCGTGTTGGTGGAAATTGCCCGCGGCACACTGACCCGTATAACCGCCAGTGGAAAAATCGAAGTCATCGCAGATCTGGGCGGTGGGCCGAATGGCGCGGCCCTTGGGCCGGATGGCAAGATTTACGTCTGCAATAATGGCGGTTTTGAATGGCATAACCATGGCGGCATATTGATGCCCGGCGAACAACCTGCCGATTATTCCGGTGGCCGGATCGAACAGGTTGACCCTGATACGGGTGCGGTCAAAATTTTATACCGTTCCTGCGACGGTGTGCCATTGCGTGGACCAAACGATCTGGTCTTTGACAGAAGCGGCGGCTTCTATTTCACCGATCATGGCAAGATTCGGCACCGCGAACGCGACCGAACCGGTGTGTTTTATGCGCGCACGGATGGTTCGCTGATCAAGGAAATTATTTTCCCGCTCGAAGCGCCCAATGGTGTCGGCCTGTCACCGGATGAAGACACGCTTTATGTCGCTGAAACTTTTACCGGCAGACTGTGGGCGTTCCCGTTGGCAGGCCCCGGCGAAGTTCGACGTGCCGACGGTCCAACCGGTGGTGTATTTCCAGGTCAGCTGGTTGCAGGCCTGCCGGGTTTACAATTGTTCGACAGTCTGGCGGTGGATGGTGAAGGCAATATCTGCGTGGCAACACTGGTGAATGGCGGCATCACATCGATTTCGCCGGATGGGGCAAAAATTACCCATTACGCAGCGCCTGATCTTTTGACCACCAATATCTGTTTTGGGGGTGCGGATATGACAACCGCCTATCTGACCCTGTCGTCCACCGGCAAACTGGTCAAGGCCAGATGGCCGACCGCCGGGCTTAAACTGAATTTCCTGAACAAATAACAAAAGGCATCGGACATGACGATTCTGATCATGGGACTGGTCATATTCTTCGGCAGCCACTCCATTTCAATGATGCGACCGCTGCGGGCCCAGCTGATTTCCCAATTGGGTCCGATGCCGTTCAAGGGAATTTATTCGATCCTGTCTTTGACCGGTTTCGTGCTGATCATCTATGGCTTCGGCGACTATCGGGCCGATGGTCTGATCCCGGTGTGGGAACCACCCCGCTTTTTGCATCACGTGACACATTTACTGGTCATGCTGGCCTTTGTAATGCTGGCGGCGGCCTATGCGCCGATGAGCCATATCAAGGCCCGGCTGAAACATCCGATGCTGGCGGGTATCAAAGCCTGGGCCTTTGGACATTTGCTGTCCAATGGTGATCTGGGCGGCATGTTGCTGTTCGGGGCATTCCTGGCCTTTGGGGTCATTGACCGTATTGCATTGAAACGCCGGGCCATTGATCCTGATGCACCTGCGCCAAAACCACCAACCATCGTTGGCGACCTGATCGCCATTGCGGTGGGTCTTGGGGCGTTCCTGGCCATGATGATGCTGCATCCGGCACTGATCGGTGTTTCGGTGATGCCTTAATTCGCAGGGGAATTAGATAACACTGTCAGGCATAAACAATGCGTGGCGGTGTTTTTGTATCCTGGGCCCGCAGCTTTTCAGCAATCCGCGCAGCTATGACATGATAGGCACGGGCTTCGGCTGAATCCGGGCTGGATACAACAATAGGCTGACCTGAATCCGATGTCTGACGGATGGACAAGTGCAGCGGAACTTCACCCAGGAATTCTGCGCCCAGTTCTGCAGCCGTTTCGCGCGCGCCGCCATGTCCGAAAATATGCGCCTCGTGTCCGCAATTGGGACAGATATAGAGGCTCATGTTTTCGACAATCCCCAAAATCGGTACACGGGTTTTTTCGAACATGGCAAGCCCCTTGCGGGCGTCGATCAATGCAATGTCCTGCGGGGTTGAAACAATCACTGCCCCGGCCAGCGGCAGGCGCTGGGCAATCGTCATCTGTGCATCGCCAGTGCCCGGCGGCATATCAATCACCATCACGTCAATGGTGCGTCCCGACGGTTCGGTCCAGATCACATCCTGCATCATCTGGGTCAGTGCTGACATGACCATGGGTCCGCGCCAGATAACGGGTGTTCCTTCATCAACCAGAAAGCCGATGGACATGGCTGCAAGCCCATGGCCCACCATGGGTAACAGCTTCTTGTCCTTTGTACGCGGCTTGCCGGTCAGGCCGAGCAGCCGCGGTACCGACGGGCCATAGATGTCTGCATCCAGCAGGGCCACATTCAGCCCCAGCCGCTGCAATCCCAGGGCAAGATTGACCGCCGTAGTGGATTTGCCGACCCCGCCTTTGCCTGATGCGACAGCGATGATCTGGCGAACGCCGTCAATCCCCGGCACCTGATTTGCTGCCGAGGCCGGGGAGGCAGCCGGAGGCGCAGCGGGTGCGCCATGTTCACGATGGGCGGTCAGGATCACCTGTGCGCGGGCAATGCCCGGCTGGGCCAAAAGCG
>CAISDR010000543.1 GCA_903884125.1 uncultured bacterium | reverse complement strand
TTCTGTCGGTGCTGGACGAAGATGGCGAGGCAGTGGACCGTTCCATTCGCATTTATGCAGGCATCGATCTTAATCCCATTGATATACAATTTGCCTGACCGCCCCCCCAAACGGATTAGCCCCATGTACAAGAGAAAATCAGCACGGATCGCAGCGATTCTGGCTCTAACCTTAAGCTTTGCTTTCGCAGCAAACGCCCCGGTCTTGGCCAAATCCAAATCGTCTTCGTCATCACGGCCATTTTCGTCATCGCATCCAACCTCGCCCTATCAGGCACCCCCGTCATCAAAGCCCGAGTTTTCAAAACCGGGATCAGGGCCTGCACCCGGTGGTCAGACTTCCAATTCAGCGTCAAGCAGTTCCAAAGCCGACAGCGCATTTTCCAAACCGGGTGCACCGGCAACGGGGGCTGCATCGACACAAACACCCAAGCCGCCACAAAATGCAGCCGACCGCGCACTGGCCCAAAAGGATTCCCAGTCAGCCTATGCCCAGCTTCAGCAAAACAAGGCGCAGTTCAAAAATCCGTCTGCACCGGTCAGCGCCCCACCGCCCAATTCGCGCTGGAGCAATGTGCAGCCGCAACCGCCGCAGCAGATCGTCTATGTTCGGAACAATTATTATGGCGGATGGTCGACACCGTCCTATGCCTATTTCGGCGCGCCCCATTTCGGATTCTGGAACACGGTATTTTTATATTACGCGCTGTCGCATATCACCCAGCCCGGCTATGGCGCGTTTTATTACAATCACTACAACGATCCGGGGATGGAACAGTTTCGCGCCCAGCTTAATACCCAGGCGGCCGATAATGCCGATCTAAAGCGGCAGGTTGCCGAGATGCACCAGCAGATCGAGCAGATGAAATCCCAACCGGTTGACCCCAATTACCTGCCGCCCGGCACGCCTCCGGAAGTGGTCATGGCGGACAGCCTGGTCACGGAGAAGGAAACACCACAACCCGCAGCAACCCCACCGGTGGCAGCTGCACCACCCGCCGAGGTCAAACCCCAAAGCAGCGGGTCCGGGGCATTATCCTTCCTGCTGGGCGGTGGCCTGATCGGGGCAGTCGTCTATTTCATGATGCGCAGGCGATAGGCCAATACCTCACCCAATAAAACCAGTTCCTTAAGGCCTTGATGCAAGGTTAAGGAATCCTTGACTCTTTCTGGACTAGGATTCCCCAGGTGCGATATCTTGAGGATCCGCCCGTTTGCGGTGATTCGCTTTAGATTTGGTTATTGGGGGATAATGCGTGGCCTATCGGCTTGATGGCTTGCCGGAATATGCCTTTCCGCGCCTGCATGCATTGCTGGCGGACGTGACCCCGCGCGCCAATATTGCCCCCATTAACATGTCAATCGGCGAACCGGCTCACCCGATCCCAGACTTTGTTGGTGATATTCTGGCCAGACACGTCGCCGATTATGGTCGCTATCCGCCCAATGGCGGCACGCCCGAGCTTTTGGGTGCCATTGGCGACTGGATCGCCAGACGCTATGGCGTCCGGCTGGATACGTCCCGCCAGATCCTGCCCCTGAACGGCACCCGTGAAGGTCTGTTCAATGTGGCGCTGGCCGTCGTGCCAGATACAAAGGCTGGCCAGAAACCAGCGGTCTTGATGCCCAACCCATTTTACCAATGCTATGCCGCAGCAGCCCTGGCTGCCGGTGCCGACCCGATCTATGTACCCGCCGAAGCGCATCAGAATTTCCTGCCGGACTTTCACGGGCTTGACCCGGCACTGCTGGCGCGCACTGCCCTGATTTATCTGTGTTCACCCGCCAACCCCCAGGGGGCAGTGGCCGACAGGGCCTATCTGCTGCGCCTACTGGCACTTGCGCGCGAACATCAAATCATGCTGGCCATCGATGAATGTTACGCGGAAATCTATTCGCAGATTCCACCCACCGGCGGTCTGGAAGTTGCAGGCCCAGATGCAGCAGGCGTCTTGGTTTTCCATTCCCTGTCCAAACGATCCAGCCTGCCGGGACTGCGGTCGGGTTTTGTTGCCGGTGATGCAACGGCCATTGACCGTTTTCGTCAGCTGAAAAATTACGGTGGCGCACCTTTGCCACTGCCGATTCAGGCGGCATCCACTGCTACCTGGCGCGATGAGGCCCATGTGATTGCCAATCGCGCACGCTACAGTGCCAAGTTTGATCTGGCCGATCGGATACTGGCCGGACGTTATAGCTACATACGACCTGCCGGTGGTTTTTTCCTGTGGCTTGATGTGGGCGATGGCGCTGCCGCCTGCCAGCATTTATGGCGCGAGGCGGGGGTCAAGGGGTTGCCCGGACAATTCCTGGCCCAGCCGGATGCCAATGGCAGAAATCCAGGTGCCAACTATCTGCGTCTGGCTCTGGTTGCTGATATTGAACAGGTTGAGGACGGCCTGACCCGCATCATCCGTTGTCTGGACGAAAAAAAGGGCCGGCCGGACGCTGTGCCTGAGAGTGGAGCTGCCTGATGTTAAATCGTGCCGCAATCAATTCCCGCGCTGCTATTCTGCCTGATGGTGCCGCACGCTATTTCCATCGCCGGATGGTCGAGACGATGGGTCTTGGGCTGTTTGCCATAGCGGCAACGCTTGCCACCGCTTTGGTGAGTTATGACCCCAATGATCCATCGATGAATGTGGCCAATGCCCAACCGGTTCATAATATTTTGGGTTCGGCAGGTGCCGTGCTGGCCGATCTGGCACTTCAGGCCGCAGGCCTTGGGGCCATGGTGCTGGTGCTGACACTGATTGTTTGGTCCATGCAGGTGATGGCCCATCGCGGATTGAAATGGATCTGGCTGCGCTGTCTGGCACTTGGCCCCGCAATCATTGCCACATCATTGTTTTCATCCGCCTTTCCAGCCCCCGAAAGCTGGCCGGTGCCCGCAGGATTGGGGGGGGCCATCGGAACCATGATGTTTGATGGGTTCGAACGGTTGGGCGGCCCGTATTTTCCAACCGCCTTGCCCCACGCAGCGGCGGCGATTGCCGGATTTATCGCGTTGGCTTTGACCATTCTGGCTTTCGGCCTTAGCCCGCAGGATTGGTGGCGCGGGCTTAAACTTAGCGGACGCATGACCTGGGCCGGGTTACATGGCATATTCACGCTGGCCCTGCTGTTTGATCCCGGCACGCGCAGTCAGGATGCAAAGCCAGCTGCGCGCCCCGCAGCAAAGCCCAAAATTCGACGCATGGCTAAAGACGAAGAGACCGAAGCCGACGTAGAAGCCGATGCAGCAGACGAAGATGATCAGCCCGCACCGCGCACGCGCATCATGCGCGGCCCCGAACGCCTTGAAAAAGGCAGGCGGGCTGCTGCCCGCGAAGACCAGCCCAGCCTGGCACTCGATCATCAAATATATGAACTGCCCAGCCTTGGCCTTTTGTCCATGCCCAAGGCCAAGGACAATCGCCGCGAAGTTTTATCCGATGACGCGCTTCATCAGAATGCCCGTCTTCTTGAAGGTGTGCTGGAAGATTTCGGTGTGCGCGGCACCATTGGCAATGTACGCCCCGGCCCTGTTGTCACCCTGTATGAACTGGAACCCGCACCGGGACTGAAATCATCGCGCGTAATCGGGCTTGCCGATGACATCGCCCGGTCCATGTCGGCGATATCTGCGCGCGTGGCCGTCATCCCCGGTCGCAATGTGATCGGTATTGAACTGCCCAACCAGCGGCGCGAAACCGTCTATCTGCGCGAATTGCTGGCCAGCCGCGAATATGAAGGTAATGCCGCACGACTGGTGCTGGCATTGGGCAAGGATATCGGTGGCGAACCGGTGATTGCCGATCTGGCCCGCATGCCGCATCTGTTGATCGCGGGCACCACCGGGTCTGGTAAATCGGTTGCCGTCAATACAATGATTTTATCGCTGCTCTATCGACTGACACCGGAACAATGCCGGTTCATCATGATCGATCCCAAGATGCTGGAACTGTCCGTCTATGACGGCATCCCGCATCTTCTGGCACCGGTTGTGACCGATCCCAAAAAGGCGGTTGTCGCCTTGAAATGGGTCGTGCGCGAAATGGAAGAACGCTATCGCAAAATGTCACGCCTTGGTGTGCGCAATATTGCGGGCTTCAATCAGAAGGTTCAGGAGGTGCTGGCATCCGGCCAGCCGATGAAGCGCACTGTGCAGACTGGTTTTGACCCGGAAACCGGCAAGCCCATCTATGAAGATCAGGTAATTGATTTGCAGCCCCTGCCCTTTATCGTCGTGCTGGTTGATGAAATGGCTGATCTGATGATGGTGGCAGGCAAGGATATCGAAGGCGCGATCCAGCGTCTGGCGCAGATGGCGCGGGCTGCGGGCATTCACCTGATCATGGCAACACAGCGTCCATCAGTTGATGTCATCACCGGCACGATCAAGGCCAACTTCCCGACCCGCATATCGTTCCAGGTAACAAGCCGCATCGACAGCCGCACGATCCTGAACGAACAGGGGGCTGAACAGCTACTGGGTCAGGGCGACATGCTTTATATGGCCGGTGGCGGTCGCATCACCCGCGTCCATGGTCCGTTTGTCACCGACGAGGAAGTCGAACAGATTGTGACCTATCTCAAAGATCAGGGTGCGCCGACCTATATCGACCAGATCACCGAAGACCCGGATGAAGACATGGCAGGCGGTATTGATGATACCGAAGGCAATATGAGTTCCGGCGACGCATTATACGATCAGGCCGTGGCCGTGGTGTTGAAAGACCGCAAGGCGTCAACGTCGTATATCCAGCGCCGCTTGCAGATCGGCTATAACCGCGCCGCACGGCTGGTCGAACGGATGGAAGAAGAAGGCCTGGTCGGCCAGCCCAATCATGTGGGCAAACGCGAAGTGCTGGTGGGCGGGGATCGCTAGTCGTTTGCGTCGCGGGTCACTCGATTAAAAATCGGACGCCCCAGTAGCACAATCACACCCGCAGCACCGACCAGCGCAGCGTGCAGGGACCAGAATTCAAGCGGCGAATATCGTTCGTATAAGCCACCGAGCCGACCGCTGGTCATTGAGCCCAAGAATACCGATAGGGTACTGACGCCGATCATCGTGGCATTGATCGATTTCGGCGCTATGCGCGAGAACAGGGCCGATACCGATGGCGTGTAGTAAAGCCAGCCGATATTTGAACCCAGGTGAAATAGCACTGGCCACCATAATGGCACGCGCCTGTTTTCATCCGCGGCCAGATGGCCAAAGCCCAACCAGAAGGTGCTGGCTGCAAAGATAAAACAACCGATGGCCATTTTGCCCAGTTCATCAGGCTCGCGCCCACGTGCCGCCTGCCAGCGCCAGAAATAGAGAAATGGTGGCAAAAAGATAAAAGGTGCCAGCCCATCCAGCGCCTGCAACCAGGGCACAGGCATCGTCCATGACCCAAAGGTCAGGTCCACATGGTCGCGCACCCAGATATTATAGGTGTTCCAGACTTGACTTTGCGCCATCCAGAACAACGATCCAACTGGCACCACACACAATAATGCTGCGCATCTGCGGGTTTCTTCTGCTGTCAGACTTGGCCTGGCGGCTTCGCATATCCGTGGCATTTCTGTCGGCAGGTTTTTTCCTGCCGACAGATAGATAACAAGGCCAATCAGCATGCCAAAGCCGGCAAATCCAAAACCGAAATGCGGCCCATAGCTCTGCCCCAGAAAACCACTGACGATGGGGGCAATAAATGCTCCCAGATTGATCATGGAATAATAGAGCTGAAAGCCCGTGGCACGCCGGCGGTCATCAATCGCATATAATTCGCCGACCTGTGGCTGGAGATTGCCCCGCAGGCATCCCGCACCCAGGATCAGCAAGACCATTGCTAGCAAAAAAGACTGATCAAAGGCCATGCAGAAATGACCCGCCGTCAATAGCACGGCACCCAGTATAACGCTTCGCCGCCGACCTAAAATCCGATCACCAACCATGCCACCAAGCACTGGTGTGAAATAGACAAAGCCTACGTAAAGTCCGAAAATCTGCGAGGCCAGCGCCTGAACAGACAAAGCACCGGTCAGGGTTTCAATACCTGCGCGCAACTGTTCAAAGCCAACGATGTTTTCCACATGCCCCGGCAGCAATAGCTGCTCGACCATGTATAACACCAGCAAGGCCTGCATGCCGTGAAAGGAAATGCGGTCCCAAAGTTCTGTACCGGCAATATAGATAAGACCGCGCGGATGGCCGAATGTCTGGGGATGATCTTCAGGGGCCGAACGTATCATTTGCGCCTTGATCATCAATTACCCAATTCAATTTCCTGCCAGCGTGGCCTGAATGAAATCTGCATATGATCACGCTATAGTGAATGATGGGGCGATGTGAAGCATAATCCGGATCATCGAACTTTTCGGACATAGGCTGCATGTCGCAGGATTGAAATAATTCGGGAACAAACCATGGCAATCGATCTGATCATCGACCAGCGACGCAAGG
>CAISDR010000542.1 GCA_903884125.1 uncultured bacterium | reverse complement strand
AGGCAAATCTGCCAGGGGCTGTCAAACAGTCAACTGTGAATATAGCGCGTGCGCTTTCGGATAGTCCCGTGAGTGCCAGCGTTCAAATGATCCATACCCAGGCTATTCGACTGATCCGATCTTCAGACAGCGTTCTTGATGCCGAGACGCGGCGGCTTTTGCAGCCGTTTATGTCGAGAACATTTGGTTAGACACTGGATCCGATCTTTAAATAAATCACGAGGAATAAGCGCATGTCGAAATTCAACGACCTGCTGCGCGACCCATTCTCCCAGCGTATATACGCATTGACACTTATGCCATATGTAAAAATCAGCGGCACGGTTAGCATTGACGACAAAGGTTTGCTGACGGGGAAAAACCAGTTGTTTGCAGGTCTGCACCCAGGCGATATATTGGCGTTCAGTGGTTTTCAAATTGACTCCAATAACGGTGTATTCGAATTACTGCGGATTGCCAATGATGCCTCGTCCGTCATTATCGCAAACCGCTTTAGCCACTCGGAACATGCGGTAATCAAAGTCACGGGAATTGTAACCCGCTATTTCTCTGATAAGGGCTTTATTACAGGTTGCAATGACGATCCGCCAAACCGGTGGTTCAATCCGGCGCTGGAACAGCCCCTGGCCCTGAATCGAAGCCTGTTTCAAAATCGCCGGCTGGACGGTCCCACTTCAGCCGGGACAGGCGAAATCACAGTTCACAATCTGGATGGATCACTTGATCCCATGCGAAACTGGGGTTGGGCGGGGCGCGATGTGCAGGTGAAGATTGGCGCACCGGAAAGCGCATTTGGCGACTTTGGGGCAATTTTTTCTGGCACGGTACGGAGTATTGAAATCAATGACTCGTTTCTGACATTGCATGTCCTTGACCGGCAAGGCGTGCTGGATGCAGCGGTCTGGACGTCCTCGTTCTCGCCCTCGGCGGTAACCTCGCAAGACACAGACGTACTCGCAGGCAAGCCAAAGCCATTTTGCATTGGCCGATGCCGCAGCATCGAACCGGTGGCTCTTGGCATGGCAGGCGGATTTTGGGCCTATCAGTTTCACGATGGTCCTGTGGGACTTTATGACCCAAGCTTTCATCGGGTGTTGGCCGACGGCATCACACTAACTTACGCTCCAGGCCTTGCACCACTTACAGGTCAATGGTCGCTGGATGACCAGAGCGGGATTATTCTTCTTGGTGATCCCCCTGCCGCAAATATCCGTGCGGATGTTATCGGGGAAAATCCGGCGCGGTCCTATTCGATGTCAAATGTTTCCATTGGCACCGGCATCAGAACATTCTCTACGAACCAACGAATGCAATTTCAGAACGAGCAGATAATCCGCATTTGGACACCGCAGGCTGCCAGTTGCTGGATGACGGGAACTGTAGCAGCCTATGATGCTGCAACTGGTATATTGACGGCCAGCATATCAAATTTCAGTGGAGGGGGAAATTTTTCGCAATGGATCATTTGTTCCAGCGCAGCGCCGGATGATATTCCATCGATCATAGAAAACCTTGTTCGACATCGATTGCCACTGAATTCAATGATGATTTCCGGCAGTTTCGCTCCCGGCTCATTGTACCAGACATTTCAACTCAAACCTGGGCTGGCCACCCTTAATTTGGGTGACCAGGTTTTGATTGCAGATCCTGACGATCCGACGGCGGTCTGGATGACAGGCGAAATCACCAGCGCCAGCAACGCTGCAGGCAGTTTTGAAGTTGCGGTTTGCCGTTTT
>CAISDR010000541.1 GCA_903884125.1 uncultured bacterium | reverse complement strand
CTCTGGGTGCGGGTCAGACTTAAATGGGTTCTGACTCGCGCCTGCACGATCGAGGCAGAAAGCGGTTTGGTGATATAATCAACTGCGCCAGCCGCGAAACCTTCAGTTTCGTCTTTCATGGAAGAGCGTGAGGTAACAAAAATTACCGGAATATCCGCCGTCTCCGGCCTTTGTTTAATACGTTGACATGCCGCAAGCCCGTCCATTCCCGGCATTTCCACATCGAGCAAAATCAACGAAGGATGATGTTTGTCAATCGCTGAAAACATCTCTGCAGCCGAGCGCGCAAAAACAAGTTTGTGTTCCCTCGATAGAATTTCGTTCAGGACAGCCAGATTTACTGGTTCGTCATCAACAGCCAGTATTGGTCCTTGCACGATCAGCTCCGTCTCAATACCTTGGTCCTGATACGACCAAGTTCCACTTCAGCGCCACGAAAGTCAAAATTTGAAATTGCCCTGACAAGCGGTTGGACAACCTGTGACGGAACAAACTGGCCAAGCTGCCGTAAAATGTCCTCTGACCCATCAGGGCTATCTCGGTCCAGTACAACTGCCAGCGAATCAAGCAGGGTTGATATTTCCGGCATATGCGTTTCATCGACGCTTAGCAAAAGCATTTCCGAAGATTTGCGGCTGCGAACAGTAGATACGTATGGCGCAATTTGAGACGCTGCCCGAGCAAGTGCTGACCGTAGCGCTTCCGTCTGCGTGCCATCAACCTGATCAAGTTTGAGATTTTGTTCCAATACAGATGCGCAATCTGCAACGTGCATCAACGACAAGTTTGCCGCCGCACCTTTCAGTTTATGCGCCGCCGATGTGGCCGAGCCGAAATCCTGCTGTGCAATGAAATTCCATAACTGGAAGTTCCTGCCACAATAATCTTCGACAAATTTCATTAAGAACTGGCAATAACGATCTTCATTACCGCCCCAAATTTCCAGTCCGCGCAAGTCGTCGAAATCATATGTGGCTCTGTGCTTAATTCGATCAATCATATCAAAATCGTCTGATTGCTCATGCGCCACATTGGCCTGATCTGGAATTTCCCGAAGTACTGCATCCGAAATGGGTGCATCAGGCAGAGCTTTCGAAAACCAATGCACAAGAGCCGCAAAAAGCGTATCGGGCTGAACCGGCTTTGCAAGAAAATCCACCATCCCCGCAGACTCGCACGCCTGCCGATCCTCGGCAAATGCGTTCGCTGTCAATGCGATAATACAGCTTGGATTTTCACCTTGCCGTTCCAAAATAGCCCTGGTTGCCCCAAGTCCATCAAGGTTCGGCATCTGCATATCCATAAGTATGACGGGATAGCGGAATTCGCAGGCGCGGCTTACTGCCTCGATGCCATCTGATGCAGTATCAACAATTAGACCCAACGGCTCAAGCAGCGAGGAAACCAATTCGCGATTTACATCAAGATCATCCGCTATCAGCACCCGCTGGCCAGCAAAATTTGAAACCAGCGAGGAAAGTTCAGCTGATGACTTTCGCTGTCGCGAACGAACCATTGCTATTTCATCACTATCGCCGGGCGGCAATACGGCCGTAAACCAGAAGGTGGAGCCCTTGCCAACCTCACTCTCGACACCAGCGTCACCACCCATAAGCATCGCAAGACGCCTGGTAATTGCCAATCCAAGCCCAGTACCACCATATTTTCTGGTTGTTGAAATATCTGCCTGTTCAAATGCCTGAAACAACCGAGACTGCTGGTCTTTTGAGATGCCAATTCCGGTATCGGTAACTTCAAATCGCATGTGGTGCATTTCACCATCAAAGGCCACGCTATGTGCTTTAATTGTAACTTGGCCTGATTCAGTGAACTTCAGGGCATTTGACGTATAGTTCATAATGCCCTGACGAATGCGTGTTGCATCGCCTTTCAGCCACACAGGGTCAGAGCAAGGTTCAACCAAAAGCGCAATGCCCTTGCGCTCTGCGGTTTCCAGGAACATCGAATATACATTGTCCAGTATTGCCTGGAGGCTGAAGGACGTAGATTCAAGTGCCAGGTGATTTGCATCAATTTTTGAAAGATCCAATATATCATTGATGATCGTCAACAGATGTTCAGTGGCATTTGTTATGCGATCAAGCTGCATAATCTGGCGCCCATCCAGATCTGATTGCCGCAGAATATGGGTAAATCCAAATATTGCATTCATGGGCGTGCGAATTTCATGGCTCATATTTGCCAAAAATGCACTTTTTGCCAGATTTGAATGCTCAGCCGCTTCCTTGGCGCGCATCAATTCTTGCTCAATCTGCTTTCGAGCGGAAAGATCCGTATGGGTTCCAACAACACGCACCGGCATTCCATGGTCGTTCCACGCAACTACCTTGGCGCGCGCCAAAATCCACTTGTATGTGCCATCCTTCATGCGCATACGATATTCGAGCTCGTGGCTGCCAGAGACATCCAGCCTTTTGCTTGCCGCCGCCACAATCTGCTGGCGCTCATCCGGGTGTATAAGTCCGATCCATAAATCTTCGATTGTCGGCGGTATCTCACCCGCCGAGTACCCCAGCATGACGAGATATGCTGCATTCACAAAGAATTTTTTTGTCTCGAGATTCCAATCCCAGATACCATCATTTGATGCTTCAATTGCGAAATTCAGCCGCTCGCCATCTTCTCTTATCTTTTCTGACGCTACCTCCAGTTCGCCGACCTTGCGCTGGACCAGTTCCTCAAGGTGATCACGGTATTGGCTAAGCTCCTCATTCAGACGCTTGCGATCCGTAATATCCTCCTTGACCGAGATATAATGCGTGATCGGGCCGTCAGGCTGACGCAGCGGTGCAATATTGGCAGATTCAATAAGAATAGTGCCGTCTTTCCGACGGTTATAGAACTCGCCACTCCAATTCTTTCCCGAAGTCAGCGTGGCCCACATTTCCAGATATGTATCCACCGGGGTCAGGCCGGATTTTAATATCCGCGGGTTTTGTCCGATAACTTCATCGCGCGTGTATCCGGAATTGCGCGTAAACGCTGCATTCACGAATTGAAGCGCACCGTCAATATCGGCAATTGCAACACTGACTGGACTTTGTTCTATGGCGAGGGAAAGTTTGCGCAATTCCGCCTGATTGGCGAGCCGAGCAGCAATATTACGGCAGGCGCCTAACAAGGTACCGTCTGGCAATCTGCTGGCAGAGATTTCTACCGGCACCAGCGCGCCAGATTTTGCGACTAGATTTATTTCTGCCTGCAAAATGCCGGTCTGCAACAGATCCCGAAATAGAGCGGGCGAACTTTCCCGCTCTGATGGCGGCGTTATGTCCACAATATTCTTCGACAACAACTCCTCTCGGGAATATCCGAGCAGTTCTGTCGCCTTCTTATTGACTTGGAGATAATTGCCTTGCGCGTCTGCTATAAACAGGGCATCGGCTGCGCCTTCAAGGATCGCATCCAGCCTTTTGCGCTCTGCTTCAATATGATCCTGAAATTCCCTGCGTTCTGTAATATCAAAAATATAGGTAAGCGAACACCTTCTATCGTCCATATCAAAAAGGGTCGAGGAAAGTGTTACTGTGCGCAAAGTCCGGTCCCGTCGGAACAGACTTGTCTCCAGATCATTGACACGGCCGTTCGCAACAACGATTGCCGATATCTTTGCGCGTAATGACGGATCAACCCACATACCCAGAGTTACCGATGTCTTACCCGCCACTTCATCACTGGTCCAACCAAAATCCACTTCAAAAGCGCGGTTTATGCTTATAATTTCGCCGGATTCAATATCACTGATGATCCCTGCAATCGGACTTAGATTGAAAATTGAATTCAGACGATCTGTCGCCCTGCGACCTTCAAGTTCTGCACGGGTCTGGCGCACCCGGTCCATTTCAGATGCCAGCCGGTTGCGCTGAAACTGGAACACCAGAAATCCTACAGCAAATATTAACGAGAATGCGACTACGAGAAAGTTGATCCAATTGTTCAGTTCATGTATCGGTTCCATCACCTCTGAACGATCAACCTTGGCTATAACCCGCCAGTCAAAATACGTAACCGGGTGATAGGCTGCCAGTATGTCCTGATTACGATAGTCCTTGCCGGTCATTGTTCCCGGAGTCGAATGCAACAGCGCCTGCGCTCCGGAATGAAATGACTGGTCCACCGGCACTATAAATTTCAGCGATGTGTCCGATCTGAACCTGAGTTCATTAAGGTGAACCACACGATCACCATCGCGCCGAACCACCACAGTCTCGGCCGTGTCGCTTTTTGCGGGCCAGAAGTTGACGAGTGGAAACAGAAATCTGCTGGCATTGGCGCGCAGTATGATCCAGGCCACCGCTGGTCCTCTTGGCGTTACCGGATCAAAAATCGGCACAAGCCAGTCGACATGGATGTCGTCTTTTTCATGCCGGTACAGATTGCTATGCCATGGCTGATGTTCAGTGGTGTGTTGCAGAAAGGCCAGCAAATCGGGCGTTGAACGATCACAATCACCTATCCCGGCCAAGGTATCTGCGGTTGTTGAAATCAGGCATACACCAGAATAGCCGTAGCTTTCGCGGAGCCGTTCTGCAAATGAATCGAATTTAGCTGTCGTGTCACCCGAATTGTTTCGAATGATCGCCAATGTATTGGCGGCAACTGTTGCATCTGCCAATATCATTTTGGCATCGCCGTCGCGCTCGGCCGCCCATGAATCAATTTGATTTGCTTTTAACTGGGCAACAGCTGACAGATCTGCAAACGCTTCGCGTTCGACAACAGGTGCGTAAAACAGATTCAATGAAACCGATATCAGTGCGACCAGTCCGATCAGCAGAACTGTAAGAAACAGAATTGGTCGATAGCTGAGATGGTCCAGCCGGGCGTACTTGCTTTTGGAACCGGTTCCGGCTTCATCAAGCCAAGCATTTTCCATAACCATCTACCCCGAAAGACTTTTTATTTAGCACATCACTTGATGGTGCAAATATGCGACGCAACCAATAATGGTAAACAAACGAGCCTAACAGGTCTTAGCTTTTACCAGTCAGCTAACCTATTGAATATCAGGCAAATGGACACATGAGCATAGATGGTAGTCCAACTTACGCAGGATTACTTACCTGACCAGCACATCTTGGGCGGCAAAAGGGATTGCGCTTCTGGTGATTAGAATGGAATCCTTATCCCGCAGTGATCTATCAGGAAACCGCTATCGTCAGAACTCAATTGCTCCAGCACCCCAACCAGCAACCCGGCGCAGTTCTGCACAGACTGAACTTCTAGGCCGGAGCGCCGGAATGGCGCAGATAATGCGGTATCCACGGTTCCCGGATGCAGGGCCACGCAAATTGCGAATTTGTTTTTCCGCTTCATCTCGATTGCAGCTGTTCGGACAAGTTGATTTAGTGCTGCCTTAGAAGCGCGATATCCGTACCATCCACCTAATTCATTTTCGCTTATGCTTCCAACACGCGCAGAAAGTGTTGCAAACACTGCGCGTTGGCTGCGGCTCAATTTTGGCAGAAAGTGTTTCATGATCAGCGCAGGGCCGATGGTGTTTACCGCAAAATTTTTTTCGAGGCCATTGGCAGTCAATTGGGAGAGGCTTTTCTCGGGCAAGTAGCCGTCACCATGAAGAAACCCGGTGGCATCGATGACCATTTCCAGGTCTGGGTGCACCTGTGCTGCCGCCATCTCAATTGATTTCTCGCTTAACAGGTCAATCCACGGATTGCCTTGTCGCGAAATGCGCTGAACCCGGTGTCCCCTGGCCTCAAACTCATCAGCAAGTGCTGCGCCGATGCCGCCGCTGGCACCAATCACCACATGTTTCACCGGCGTTCAACCGTGCTGAAAAAATATGGTTACCGTTCCGATTTCGAGGCCGAACCGGCTGATTGCTGCGCGATTCAGCATGACGCGATCATCCTGAAGCCACATCCAGTCATCGAATTTAACCCGCCAGGTGCTGTTTTCGCCAACTTTCAAATCAACATCATATGACCACTGCAACGCATTGCCGGCGATACGACCTTTAGCGATGCCAATTACGTCGGGGGCGGTGCCCTCGTATAGGTCACTGGCGATCTTCTTCAGTGTCCAGACCCGTTGTTGCAATTCGCCATCATCATAGACAAAACGTTCGTCAAGAATGATGCCGTCGGCAGTTGGCGTGCCGGTAATTTCCACCTTGAAAGTTCGCCGCATGTTACCGAAGCGGTCAACAAATATGCCCCAGGCATCAGTTTTGCCTGAAAAATAGCGGACCAGATCAAGTTCAGGCTTGCGGGCGGAAAAATCGGAGAGTTTCTGAGAAGAACAACCGGTCAATGCCAACCCGCCTGCCATCAATGCGGCCAGTACCCATTTGCGTTTCATGACTGTTCCTTCGCCAATGATAAATGCTGAATGTTTCTCTGGTGCCTTCTACGTGTAAACGGCGTTACTGGATCGTAGCAGCGCCGGATTATGCCTAATCGTCAAATCCGACCTTGCCCTGATGGACGATCCCTTCGGGACCCAGCCGCCCGGCATAACAGCGCGTCAGCCCCCCACACCCTCCGTAATACAGGGCCAGCGCGGTTTGCCCGTCTTGGTCCACCTTGTACATATGAAAGCAGACGGGAAGCCCATACCCCCAGCGTTTGATGCTCTGACAAAGGTCATCACCCTGGATATTCCATGTCCCCTTCTCATTGAATGTCACCAGTTCCAGTGGCCCGTGCGGCTTGCGGGCATACAACATTGTCCAGCGTGCCATAAGCGTGCCATCAGGTGCGTAATAGACCTGCCAGGGGATGCGGTTGCGGGCAACATCTTCGGGTGATGGTTCCGACCCGTCGAATGCACCCTCGCTGCCAATCAGCGTCCAGCCGGTGATCTGGGCGACAATGGCATCGCCTGCCACCCGCTGGCCGGTAATCCCCTTGCCACCGCGACCATTTCCCGCCCCCTTTGATCCATTGCCGCCTGGTGCGCCTGCATCTGTGTTTCCCATGCCTGATCCACCTGCGGCATCGGCACCAGCTTCTCTGCCACCCTCGGCAGCAGGCTTGTCCGTGGTGCCTTCGGCAGACCCGCGAACCGACTGCGCCATATCCTGGATCGGCCCTTTTGCAACCTGCGGCGTCGGTTTGTCCAAAGCAAATTTCGGCGGTGGCGGCAATTTACCGTCAATATCCTTTGGCGCCTCAAGACTGGGGGGCGTTACGACGACCAAGGTCTTGCGCGGCATTTCGCGCACCAGGGTGATGCCAAAGGTCAATTCGCCAGCCGCCATTTTAGCCGCCGCACCATTCTTGCCAGCCCTGCCGTCGGATTCCCGGTCCTTGGTCAGATCTTCTTCATTTCGCCAGCCAATCGACGACTGACTTTGGAACTGAGACTGGCGCCACAACCACCAGTCGAGACAGATCAGCGCCAACAGAAGTAAAATTATCCCCGAAAACCAACCAAATACCGCCCGACCGGCGCGATCCGGTGGTGAAACCAACCGATGCGGCAGTTCAAGGTGCATATCATGAATCATGGCCGCACCTGGTGACCTGTTGTCACTAACACTGCCCGGTCCTGCTTTGCCCGGTCCTGCTTTGCATCGCCTTAAGTTTTCCCCCGATTTTTTGGAATTACTGTAATTGTGGCGCGGATCATGCCGGTTTGTCGAGCGTGATTAATTGCAAACGCCGGTTGACCATTGTTCACCCGGCAAGGCAATCTGGCCGTTACCACCGGGAACATGGAAAAGGTAATATTTTGATGTTTTCTCCGACCAGGAAGAATGCCCCCAGTCGACGCAAGGTCATACAATTCAGCCTGGGGGCCGTTGCAACATTGGCGACATGCCCGTCAGCATCAGGCAAAGCGGCGGGTGATCCTGATGAGAAACTGGCTACATTTTTCGAAGACAGTTTCCTGCGCAATCTGAGGCAGAGTCCCCTGACCGCATTGCGGCTGGGTATCAAACAGGACATGGGCAAGCTCGACGATATTTCTGAACGCGCGCGCATTGACCGCCATCTCGAAGCCGAAGGAGAACTAAAGAAACTTCTACGCGACTTCCCGATATCCCACTTGTTGGAAAAATCCCGGATAGAGGTGCAGCAGTTCAAATTCCGTGCGGAACAACGTGCGCTGCGCTTTACCTGGCGAGACCATTTCTATCCGCTGGATACAAATGGCGGCGCACACGTCAACCTGCCGATCACCATGATCAATGACCACAAGATTGAAACGCCAGCCGATGCGGAAAATTACATATCGCGCCTGAACGGCTTTGCCACATATTTGAATGACGTCCGCATTCACCTTGACCGACAGGAATCCTATGGAGTCCGTCCACCGAAATTCTTTTTCCCGATCATCATCGAAGCCGCCGCAAATCAGATCACCGGGCAGCCATTTGACAATGGACCACAGGATTGTCCTTTGTTTGCCGATTTCAAGGTAAAGGTAGCCGCACTGAAACTTGGCGAAGCCGACAAGGCTGGCCTGATTGCAAAAGCACGTTCTGCCCTATTGGGTCCAGTGCGCAAAGGATATGCCGACCTGATCGACTGGCTGTCGGTAGCAGGACAATCCGCCACCGATGACGACGGCGTATGGAAACTGCCAAATGGGGCAGCCTTTTATGCTGGCGCCCTGCAATATTCGACCACACTCAGATTATCAGCCGAAGAGATCCATGCGATTGGTCTGTCTGAGGTAGCCCGCATTCACAAGGAAATGGCGGCGATCATGGCCCGCGTGGGCTTTAAAGGCTCGCTTCAGGATTTCTTCAAATTCATGCGCGAGGATGATCAGTTCTATTTCACAGAAGATTCAGCCGGACGAAGTGCCTATCTTAAAATGGCAGGCGATATCATCGATACCATGCGCGGACGGCTGGCCGATACCTTTGGCCTTTTGCCAAAGGCCGCGCTGGAGGTTCGCGCAGTTGAGGCATTTCGCGAAGGATCAGCCGCCAGTGCATTTTATAACCGCGGTTCAGCGGATGGAAAACGCGCCGGTATCTTTTATGCCAACCTGTCCAACATGCGCGGCAGGCCAAAATATATGGTTGAAAGCCTGGCCTATCACGAAGGTATTCCGGGCCATCACATGCAGATTTCGATTGCCCAGGAATTACCTGATGTGCCGCGCTTTCAGCGGTTCGATAATAACAATTCTGCCTATACCGAGGGTTGGGGTCTTTATGCTGAACAGCTTGGCAAAGAGATGGGATTTTTTCAGGACCCCTATGCCGATTTCGGTCGGCTGACAGCAGAGGTCTGGCGCGCCATCCGCCTTGTAGTAGACACCGGCATTCACGCCAAAAAATG
>CAISDR010000540.1 GCA_903884125.1 uncultured bacterium | reverse complement strand
GGCGGGCATGGGGGGCGCACTTTCGGTTGCGACAGGGGCAACAGGGGGAAGTTTCGGCTTCTTCGGGGCCGCCTGAACCATGTGCAGTTTTGGCGCACTGGTTGCATTCAGTTTTGGCGCAACGCTGATTTTCTGGGCCGTTGATTTCGACCCCGGCGCTACCAATTGCAGTCGATTATCGACCCTTGGCCGACCCAGCGCCTCGTCTATGGCACCAAAATCCACCGAGACAGCAGGACCGCGGGTTCCGCCACCGCCAATGATGATTGTTTCAGGTTCGTCAGCGGATTGGGCCATTGCAGAGCGAACCGCCAAATGACCGGCAGCAAGCAGAACGAAACCAGCAATGCCCGCTAACATTCGGGACAGATTAAATCTTAAGCGCCATTGCATGGTCATTGGCTTGGGCCCTATCTCAAAACGCAACTGGCGGTCAGATACCGCCCACCGCTTCGCGGCGCAACGATACAAAAGGTTTCAAAGCGCCACAATGGGCACTTGCATGCCCAAAACAGCCAATTATCCGGTCGATACCGGATAAATCAACCCCAGGCTGCCTCGATCGCGTCTTCGACAGTACGCATGCCAGGAAATTTGGCTGAAACCAGAACGGCCATATTGCCCGGCTTGTGTTGATTCTTCCACATCTTCGTGTGCGCCTTGGGAATATCCTCGAAGGCAAATACTTCAGACATGCAAGGGTCAACCCGCCGTTCGATTACCAGTTGATTGGACTGTGATGCCTGCAGCAAATTGGCGAAATGGCTACCCTGAATCCGCTTCTGGCGCATCCAGACAAAGCGGGCGTCAAAGGTGATGTTAAAGCCGGTCGTGCCCGCGCAGAACACAACCATCCCGCCACGTTTGACCACGAAACATGACACCGGGAATGTCGCCTCGCCGGGATGCTCGAATACAAAGTCAACATCGTTGCCCTTGCCTGTCACATCCCATATCGCCTTGCCGAACTTGCGGGTTTCTTTCAGATAGTCATCATATTCAGGTGTGCCCACATTTGGCATGCGGCCCCAGCATTTGAAATCGTTGCGGTTAATCGTGGCCTTGGCCCCCAGTTGCAATACGAATTCGCGTTTGCTTTCGTCTGAAATGACGCCAATTGCATTGGCACCAGCAGCGGCAATCAACTGCACCGCCATCGACCCGATACCACCCGCCGCCCCCCAGACCAGCACATTCTGCCCCGGACGCAGGATATGCGGTCGATGGCCGAACAGCATTCGATAGGAAGTCGCAAGGGTCAGCATATAGCAGGAGGATTCTTCCCAGGTCAGATGCCGCGGCCGGGGCATCAACTGGCGAGATTGTACCTTGCAGAACTGTGCAAATGCGCCGTCACTGGTTTCATAGCCCCAAATGCGCTGGGTCGGCGAAAACATCGGGTCGCCGCCATTACATTCTTCATCATCACCATCATCCTGATTGCAGTGGATGACGACCTCGTCACCCACTTTGAACCGTTTGACCCGGTTGCCAACGGCCCAGACAATACCGGCAGCATCAGAGCCCACGATCGAATAGGGCTGCTTATGTACGTCAAAGACTGAAACTGGCTGCCCCAGACAAGCCCAGACACCGTTGTAATT
>CAISDR010000539.1 GCA_903884125.1 uncultured bacterium | reverse complement strand
GGCAAATGGGCTATCCATCCCAAACAGGTGCCGCTGGCCAATAGACTATTCACCCCGGATGCCAAAGAAATTGAAAAGGCACGACGGATTCTGGCTGCGATGGAAGCGGCCAAAGCCTCGGGTCAGGGGGCCGTTGCACTGGACGGGCGGCTGATCGATATCGCCTCCATTCGTCAGGCCGAAGCGCTGGTGCGCCAGGCCGAACGAATTGGCGCTTAAAGGTCTGCTCAGCGTGCGCACTTACCTGGATTTCGAAAAGCCGATTGCCGAACTTGAGCAGAAGATCGATGACCTGCGCCGCCTGACGCCGGGCGAGGGCATCGACGCGAGCGAAGAAATCGCGCGATTGGAAAACAAGGGCCAGGCACTGCTGGCACAGACTTATGCCAAGCTATCGCCCTGGCAGAAGACCCAGATCGCGCGCCATCCCCAGCGACCGCATTTCCGCGATTATGTGGAAAAGCTGGTGGACGAGTTTACCCCTCTGGCAGGCGACAGGACCTTTGGCGAAGACAGGGCGATAATGGGCGGCCTGTGCCGTTTTCGTGGCCGTTCGATCATGCTGATCGGGCACGAAAAGGGATATGATACCGCAACACGGATCGAGCACAATTTCGGGTCGGCCCGCCCCGAAGGTTACCGAAAGGCAACCCGGCTGATGCATCTGGCTGAACGGTTTGAACTGCCGGTCGTAACGCTGGTTGATACCGCCGGTGCCTATCCCGGCATTGATGCAGAGGCACGCGGCCAGGCTGAAGCGATTGCACGCGCAACTGAATGTTGTCTGTCTCTTAATGTGCCGCTGGTATGCGTGATTGTCGGCGAAGGCGGATCAGGTGGCGCTGTAGCACTGGCTACCGCCAACCGCGTCCTGATGCTTGAACATGCCGTTTACACGGTTATCTCGCCTGAAGGATGTTCATCGATCCTTTGGCGGTCTGCCGAAAAAGTACAGGATGCAGCGACCGCACTGAAACTGACTGCACAGGACCTGAACGGGCTGAATGTTATCGACGGCATCATCCCCGAACCGCTGGGTGGTGCGCATCGGGACCCTGCTCGCGCGATGATTAATGTGGGGGATGCCATTGAACTTGCGCTTAACCAGCTGGAACGGCTTGATGGCGAACGATTGAAGCGATTGCGTCGCGAAAAATTCCTGGCCATGGGACGTATTGGCAGCTTTTAAAAGGCAGTTTGGACGAGCTGGTGAACGCGCCCGCTATTTTGCCTTGGCCAGATCAACGGCCCGCCATAAATACCAGGCTGCAGTGGTTCTATAAGGTGCCCAGGCTTCGCCAATACGCTGCAACTCTCTTGGCTTTGGCAGATCGATTAGTCCGGCTACAATTTTATAGCCCATACGAACACCGTAATCATCAACCGGAAGTATATCCGGGCGGCCCAATGTTGAAATCAGCAACATTTCGACGGTCCACCGGCCAACGCCGCGAATTCGAACCAGTTGTTCGATCAGGTCCTCGTCAGTCATTTTTTTGGCTGTCTTGCGATCCGGCACCAATCCCTGGGACGCATGTCGCGCAATATCCTTGATTGCGAGAACTTTGTTGCCTGAAAGTCCGGCGGCACGCAATTCATCATCAGGTGTTGCGATCACATGATCCGGCTCGGGAAACGCCTGTCCGGGATATAACGCAATGAACCGGTCAAGGATTTTGGTTGCAACCGCCGTATTCAGTTGCTGAAAAGCAATCGAGCGCACCAACGCTTCATAAGGCTGACGCGATTTGCTGGGTTCAAGCAGGCACGGCCCGACCTGACGGATAATGTTCCGCAATGCGCGATCACGTCGCGCCAATATACGCGAAGATTTTTCAGGGTCTAAAGGTTCTGATTTAAAGTCGGGCATAGCGTTTATTGCCGTCAAAGTTCAGGCACTGGCAACGATTACGCCCTGTTTGTATTTGATGGCATCGTCGACAAACCATCCCTGAAGCATGCGGATACCATTATCTGTGCCCATGCGTGATTCCGCCTCTGTCCCACAGCGACCAAGAATGACAAGACTTGTACTCTGAGCAATCAGCTTGGACAGATCCGATTGACGCCATGTATCCGCTTCATCCTGGAATATAAAAAGCTTGATAAAATCGGCACCAATGTCGGCACTGGCAAAAAGTTCGAGAATGCCGGGAGTCAAGCCGTCAATCAGAATACGGTAGCCGCGCGCGCGCAGAAAATCGGTGGCCTTTAGGAATAGCGTAAAGTTCCAGAAAATATCATACCGCTGCAGCTCGATGATGATCTGGTTCTTCTTGGCCACCTGCCCGATGCGGTCATCAAATTCACGAAATGTATTGGACAGAATGGTCTGGCAGGTCAGATTGATTGAAAAAGGACCAAAGTTGCTAGAAATATAACCGCCCATCAGCGCACGGAGTACCTTATGGTCCAGTATGCGCGAAAGGTGATGGAATAACGCACGCGCACCACGCATATCCACGTTGGGTGCCACCTGCCGTCGCAGGTGTTCCATACTGACATATACTTCGCGGAAAATTGGGACCGGTACCGCGCCATCCATTACCGCGCATGCCGGCTGCACACGCAGGAAACTGTCGATCTCAGCCCGCTCCAGCGCCTTTTCCACATCAGCCAGAAACTGTGAGCTGAACGGTGTATTTTCGACCGTGGCAACGGCCTTGTTCTGGAGTTTCTTTTTTCTTTCGTTCAGATCTTCAAGTGTCGCGCTGATTTGCTGCACACGTTCGATCAATGCCGTCAGATCATCTTCTAGATGATACCAATTTGTAACTTCTTCGATCTGATGATCATTCATGCCCAAAGCGGTTGTATGCTGCTGCAAAACCGCGAACAGGCGGAAAATCATCTTTTCAACCAGTTTAGGATTTTCAATCCGCAGGGTGAAGCACAGATCAAAATTATGCAGCCGGTACATCTTCCCCTGATTCTGGAAGACGAATTTATTCACCGAATGGGACACCACATCAAAATATTCGCGATGACGATTGAACCATGCGGCGCGGTCGAAGCCGACATAGCACGAGAAAAATATCTTTCGTGTGTTGGACTTCCTGATTCGGTCCAAATCTTCCAACAGGACGCTTTCGTCACTCTTGTCTAAAAAGATATCGATCACACGCGTTCTCGCATTTGGACCCTGCGCTGCAAATCAGGCCAGCTTTATGACCGTACTATCTGTGGGCTGAAGTGCTATTGCGATCAAGCATTAATTGGTCGAATAGTTATCCAAATTCTATTTCACAGCTCGAAAACATACGAAATCATTCCTTGTTGCCAATTGCCCTTTTTGGCTAGACAGCCAGCTGACTGCAGAAATTATCATAAAATTCTAATACTTGACCGGCCTTAACCTGCCCGGGATGCCCACCCATTTGCAGGAATACGCCGCACGCTTCGACAAGTTCAGCACGACTTAACCCCGCTTTTACCAAAGCCGAGGTAATCTCGGCCATGGAACCGTCACTGCCTGACTGAACCGCCATGCCCAGGGCAATCAGTCCCTTTGTCTTTGATGACAATAGATTATCCCGATGGACTGTTTTGGACAGCGCGGCCATCCTGGTCATGGGATCAGCGGCCGCGCGATGCAACAACTTTAAACGCTTTTCATGCAGGGAAAACGGATCAGAAAGACTTGATTCCAAACTCATAACTCACCCCACGCAAACAAAACTCCTATGATTGTATAAAATTTTTTGCGCTACGTCTGCTGGTTATTTTATCGTTGAAGCGAAATTTCTGATGTCCGTCAAAAACAACTGCGGTTCCTCAAGTGCCGCGAAGTGTCCACCGCGGTCAAATTTCGTCCAGTGAGTAACATTATACGCTCTCTCTACTAAAGATCGTGGCGGCGTTGTATAAATTGTGTCTCCGGGAAAATCTGCAATGCCGGTTGGTATTTCTGCACG
>CAISDR010000538.1 GCA_903884125.1 uncultured bacterium | reverse complement strand
TCTGCGCAGGTAGTCGATATAGGCAAGACAGCCCGAATAACCCTTATGGGACGGGGTTACCGGTTTACCGGCCATATTAATTGGGTGTTGCCTTCCGTGTGTTGCGCCATATTTTTTTGGCCTGGTTGTCTTTGGCCGAAACATCATGTTCACACTCTGGCATTGCCCATTAGGCTGTTTGCCTAAACCCTTCCTAAGGGCGAATCGATTTGACGAGAGCAGCAATCACGATACTTGGTCTGCTGGACATTACAGCTTTCTTCTGGCTAGTGGTTTGGGTCGCACCATTAGCTGCGCAACCGCCAAGTCTAAGCGATCGAATACTTTCATTCGCTGAATCGGCTATCGGCATATCTATCATTAGCACCTTCCTGGCTGCATTCGCTGGCACTTGGGGCGCTCAGCTACTAGCAGAAAAGAACATTCGACGTCGGGAATTACTTGCAGAGATTCGCGGCATTAATGCCAGCATTGCTCTAGCGTTTAATACAGCCAACACCTACATCACCACCAAAAAACAGCATGTGATTGGTATGGTTGAGCAGTATGGGTGTCAGCGCGCTGCCCGTCAGGCGCATTCGGACGGGCTTAAGAGGGGGTCTATACCCAAAGACAAGATATTTGTTTATCAGGCCGATCTCCAGACGATCTACCCGCCCTTCTCGCCGATAGACGAGTTAAGAAGCATCCTGCGAGACAAGATTTCCCCCGATGGCAAAGCTCTCGTATTGTTGACGCCTCTAATTCAGAGCGTTCGCGGGCTCGATGAATCAATTGCGCAGAGAAACGCTTGGATTGAGGAGTTCAAAGTTCTGACGGAGAATGAATCGTATAAGGCCGCTCTTTATTTTGGGACTCAATATGCGGAAGGCCGAATCGACGAACGCTACCCCGCGCTTATGAGCGCGATAGCCAAGCAGACCGACGATTGCATCGCCTTTAGTATTATGATTGCCCAATCGCTAAACAGATACGGGATTCGAAAGGCCAAAGAGCTTGGCCGTGGGCCACCAAAGATTGCGGCCCCAAACTTTGAGAAAGCCAAAGACCTTATACCAGATATGGCGCCATATTCCGGGTGGTTAGAGGAATAGGGCGTGCAGTTACAAGCGATATTACTGCTCTGGGCTTCGGGATCTGCTTGTCATGTTCAACTCAACCAGCATCCTCCCTGGCTTGGGACCCCTGAGGTAGGCCGAAATTGTGCAGGAGGTGTGCTCCAATATTCCGCCTAACAGTCAACCCTGCAAATTCCCGAGTTACGTAGCCGGCAATAGCGCTAGTGGGGGACAGGTGGGGGACAAAATCAGAATTTGAAAATTTGAGATTGGCGGTTGCCCGGCTAAGTCTTTGGTGCCCCAGGCCGGACTCGAACCAGCACGCCCGTGAAGGCAACAGATTTTGAGTCTGCCGCGTCTACCATTCCGCCACTGGGGCAACCAGGAACCGGCGTCAGGTATTATCCTGCGCGGATGCGAATGGAGGGCGCATAATAGTCGCGGGCGGCTTCGCGTCAATCACTCATTATGGTGTCTGAGGGCCTGTGCATTTGACCGGGGCGGGCGGCACCCCTAGTGTTCCCTCGCGCCAACGCAAATCGGAATTGATGATGAGCTATCGGAATCTGCGTGAATTTCTGGACATGCTTGAGGCGCGCGGACTGCTGGTCCGGGTTACCCATCCAGTCTCGACCGTGCTTGAGATGACCGAGATTCAGACCCGCCTGCTGGCCGACGGCGGGCCTGCGGTGCTGTTTGAAAAGCCGGTCATGGCCGATGGCCGGATTGCCGATATGCCGGTGCTGGTCAATCTGTTCGGCACGGTGGAACGGGTGGCGCTGGGTGTCACCATGGGCGATAAAATCCGCACAACCGCGCTTGAACTGCGCGAAGTGGGTGAAACCCTGGCCTTCCTGCGCCAGCCTGAACCCCCGCGGGGTCTGCGGGATGCCTTTGGCCTGTTGCCGCTGGTGCGCACGGTCATGGCGATGAAGCCAAAGCATGTGTCTTCCGCGCCTGTGCATGAAGTGGTGATGACCGGTGATCAGGTCGATCTGACCCGGCTGCCGGTGCAGTCATGCTGGCCCGGGGAACCGGCCCCCCTGATCACATGGCCGCTGATCGTGACCAAGGGGCCATCGGACACGCGCGAGGATAATTTCAATCTGGGCATCTATCGGATGCAGGTCTTATCGCGCAATCAGACGATCATGCGCTGGCTTAAACATCGCGGGGGTGCCCAGCATCACAGGCGCTGGGGCGAGATGCGTCGCGATCCCATGCCCGCCTGTGCGGTATTGGGTGCTGATCCGGGCATGATCCTGGCGGCGGTGACACCTGTGCCTGACACGCTTAGCGAATATCAGTTCGCCGGCCTGTTGCGGGATAAGCGCGTTGATCTGGTGCCAGCGAAAACCGTGCCCCTGATGGTCCCGGCAGAGGCGGAAATCGTGCTGGAGGGTCATGTCAGTCTGGACGATTTGGCTGATGAAGGGCCTTATGGCGATCACACCGGTTATTATAACGCGGTTGAACAATTCCCGGTCTTTACGGTCACCGCCGTGACCATGCGGCGCAAGCCGATTTACCTGTCGACCTTTACCGGCAGGCCGCCTGATGAACCCTCGGTTCTGGGCGAGGCGCTGAACGAGGTCTTTATTCCCCTGCTGATCCAGCAGTTTCCCGAAATCGTCGATTTCTGGCTGCCGCCCGAAGGGTGTTCGTATCGCATCGCGGTGGTTGCGATCAAAAAGGCCTATCCCGGTCATGCCAAGCGCGTGATGATGGCGGTATGGTC
>CAISDR010000537.1 GCA_903884125.1 uncultured bacterium | reverse complement strand
CGTGTCGGTAAAGACCGGATCGGGTGTCTTTGATGTGCGCCACATGCCCTGCGCCTTGGCATAGGCTTCAACCAGCGCCACACGGGCCGGTGCGCGGCCCGTTGCTTTCAGATAGGCAATGGTTTCGGCATCAATCGGGAACAGGCCACAGGTGGCGCCATATTCGGGTGCCATGTTGGCAATGGTGGCCCGATCCGCCAGCGACAGGTTGTCCAGACCCGCGCCATAGAATTCAACAAACTTGCCCACCACTTTTTTGGCGCGCAGCATCTGGGTGACAGTCAGCACCAGATCGGTCGCGGTGACACCTTCGCGTAATTGACCGAAAAATTTGAAACCGATGACTTCGGGGATCAGCATGGACAATGGCTGACCCAGCATCGCCGCCTCGGCTTCAATGCCGCCCACGCCCCAGCCCAGAACACCCAGACCATTGATCATGGTTGTATGGCTGTCGGTGCCCACCAGCGTATCCGGATAGGCCACTTCCAGCGTCACGGCCTTGCCGGCAACCTTGCCTTTGACCTTTGACGTCCACACGCCCTGCGCCAGATATTCCAGATTGACCTGATGACAGATGCCCATGCCCGGTGGCACAACGCGGAAGTTTTCAAATGCTTCCTGGCCCCAGCGCAGGAACGCATAACGCTCGCCATTGCGGGCATATTCCAGACCGACATTTTCCTTTAGCGACTTGGCCGTGCCGAAATGATCGACCATGACCGAATGGTCGATCACCAGATCAACCTGGGCCAGCGGATTGATCTTGTTCGGATCACCGCCCAGCTTGGTCATGGCAGCGCGCATGGCGGCCAGATCGACCACCGCAGGCACGCCGGTGAAATCCTGCATCAGCACGCGGGCAGGGCGGAATGCCACTTCGCGGTCGGACTTGCGGTTTTTCAGCCAGCCCACCAGCGACTTGATGTCGTCGACGCTGACCGTGCGGCCGTCTTCGGTGCGCAGCAGATTTTCCAGCAGGATTTTCAGCGACACCGGCAGGGCGGTCAGATCGCCCAGGTGCTTTTCCGCCGCTTTCAGGCTGTAATAGGTATAAGACTTCGCGCCGACTTTAAGCGACTTCTTGGTCTTCAGGGTGTCTTGGCCGAGAATGGTCACGGTTCGCTCTCCCTTGAGGCATTGGCAGCATTTTCAAATCAGGCTGCTTTGGGACAATTAGGCTATGGAGCACATGGCGCAGACCAAACTCCTGGCCGGACGCCCCACATGGTATATGGTGGTCGCAGAATCCGCGAAGCCGGGGGCGAAATCAAGTGCCAGGCTGTTGTCAAGGCCAAAGAAACATCTTGACAACATTTTCAGTATCGCAAAGCCAGGGGCGATCACAGGTTTAAGTTCGGGTTTGGGGGAAATATGTCGGTCACGATCGAGAGAAATGGTCCGGTTGCAACCGTGATCTTATCGCGGCCCAGGGCGCGCAATGCAGTTGACCGGGCAACCGCTGATGCCCTGGCCCAGGCGTTTCTGGCCCTGGAAGTGGACGATTCGGTTAAGGTCAGCGTCCTTTTCGGCGCGGATGGAGCATTTTGCGCCGGTGCCGACCTGAAGGCGATAGCAACGGGCGGCGGTAACCGGATGATCAATCCGAACGGTCAGGCCCATGATGCCACAGGCCCCATGGGGCCAACCCGCCTTGTCCTTGCCAAGCCATCAATTGCCGCCATCGCCGGGCCTGCGGTGGCTGGCGGGCTTGAACTGGCTTTGTGGTGTGACCTGCGGGTGGTCGAAGATGATGCGGTCCTGGGCGTCTATTGTCGGCGATTTGGCGTGCCCCTGATCGATGGGGGCACGGTACGCCTGCCGCGCCTAATTGGCATGTCACGGGCGCTGGACCTGATCCTGACCGGGCGCGGGGTCGGCGCGGATGAGGCATTGGCCATGGGTCTGGCCAATCGGGTGGTGCCCAAAGGCACAGCCCGCGCCGCTGCCGAAGCACTTGCGGCCCAAATCGCCGCCTTCCCGGAAATCTGCATGCGTCATGACCGTCAATCGGCCTACGAACAGATGGACCTGTCATTCGGGGCGGCCATGGCACGGGAATTTCATCTGGGACGACTGACGCTGGAAAGCGGTGAAAGTGTCGCTGGTGCAGCCAGATTTGCTTCAGGTCTGGGGCGCGGCGGGCAGGCGGTCAACGTTGAAAGTGACTGATGACACCCCCTGATCCCATAAAGCCCGGCAGTCTGTTTGACCTGTCCCTGCGGGTTCATGATCTTGCCTGCCACAGGTCGGGGCGGGCGGTCTTTCAAGGCCTTGGCCTTGACCTCGCCCCATCGCAGGCCTTGCTGGTGACCGGCCCCAACGGGTCGGGCAAATCCAGCCTGTTGCGGATGGTGGGCGGGCTGATCAATCCGGCAAATGGTACAATCCGCATGAACGACCCTGAACTGATCGTTGCCGAACAAAGCCATCTGATCGGTCACCTGGAAGGGATCAAACTGGCCCTTACCCTTGGCGAAAACGTCGCCTACTGGATCGGCCTTCTGGGTCATGTGCCGCCAAATGCCGCAGCCAAAAGGGTTCAAACGGCGCTGTCTGCTGTCGACCTGCACCATTTGACTGACCGGCCTGCACGGTTTTTGTCTGCCGGGCAAAAACGGCGACTGGGCCTTGCGCGGCTGATTGCCGCTCCAAGGGCGATCTGGCTGCTGGATGAACCAACCCTGGGGCTGGATCAGGCGTCCATCGGGCGTCTGGAAGCCATGATGGCGGCCCATCGCGCCCAGGGCGGGATCGTGATCGCCACCAGCCATCAGCCAATTGAATTGCCCGGTGCGTTCAGCCTTCGCCTGTCGCCCAAAATGTCCGGGGTGACGCCATGAGCGCGCTGGTCTGTGTCTTCAGGCGCGATCTGCTGCTGGCGATCCGTCAGGGAGGTGGTCCAAGCCTTGGTCTGGGCTTTTTCCTGATTGCCGGAACCCTGGCGGCAATCGGCCTTGGTCCAGAGCCCAATTTGCTGGCGCGCGCAGCGCCGGGCATGATCTGGGTACTGGCACTTCTGGCCTGTCTTTTGTCGCTGGACCGCATGTTTCAGGCCGATTTCGAGGATGGATCGCTTGATCTTCTGCCCTCGGCCTCGACTGCTTTGCCAGCCCTGGTGCTAGCAAAAATACTGGCCCACTGGCTTACCACCGGCCTGCCCCTGATCCTTGGCACACCAGTTTTGGCACTGTTGTTCAACCTGCCGGATGACGCCCTGATCATGGAACTGGTCTCCCTGACCATCGGCACCCCGGCCCTTTCCCTGATCGGGGGTATCGGGGCGGCACTGACTGTGGGCATTCGTCGCGGGGGCCTGCTGCTGTCATTGCTGATCCTGCCGCTTTATGTCCCGATCCTGATCTTTGGTGTCGGCGCGGTCGAGGCCAGCGCCAGTGGTATGGATCCCTTTCCCCATCTGGCATTATTGGGTGCCGCCAGTCTTGTTTCGCTGGTTTTGGCCCCCCTTGCCTCGGCAGCCGCCCTCAGGCTCCATTTGTCTTAGTCAAATTCGGTTCATGGCTTGTTCATTCCCCAGCGCTCGGCCTATAAAGTCGTATGTTCCAACTTGCCAATCCGCGCCGCTTTTATGATCTGGCCCAAAGGCTCGAACCCTGGGTCTGGGCCATTGCTGCAATCCTTTTGTCCTACGGGCTTTATCTCGGACTGATTGTCTCGCCCCCTGACTACCAGCAGGGCGAAACCGTGCGGATCATGTTTGTACATGTCCCCGCCGCCTGGATTGCCATGATGGCCTATTCCGGCATGGCGGTGGCATCAATCAGTTCCCTGATCTGGCGTCATGTGGTGGCCGACCTGTTTGCCAAGGCATCAGCGCCGGTGGGTGCCGGTTTCACTTTTCTGGCGCTGGTTACCGGATCTTTGTGGGGGCGGCCCATGTGGGGCACCTATTGGGTCTGGGATGCGCGGCTGACATCGGTGCTGATCCTATTTTTTCTTTATCTGGGCTATATGGCCCTGTGGTCAGCGATTGAAGACCAGACCAAGGCGGCACGGGCGGCGGCGGTCTTATGCCTGGTCGGTGCCATCAATCTGCCGATCATCAAATTCTCGGTCGACTGGTGGAACACGCTGCATCAACCCGCATCCGTGGCAAGACTTGGCGGTCCATCGATTCACCCAGCGATCCTGACCCCGCTTTTGGTTATGGGCATTGCCTATATGGTTTTATATCTGGCGATGGTTTTACAGCGCACGCGCATCGAAATTCTTGAACATCGTCTGGCGCTGGCGCTGGCTGCCGACGCATCGCGCGCGGATAGGGATACATCGACACTTTCGCATCGTTCGGCCCACAGCCCAGAAGGTGCGTTATGAGTGAATATCTGGCCATGGGTGGTTATGCCGCCTTTATCTGGTCAGCCTATGGCATCAGCGTAGTCGTGCTGTCGGGCCTTACCATTTTCGGATTCCGACGGCTTGACAGGTTGCAAAGCGCCTTGCGCGAATTTGATTCAGAGCGAGGGCGTTCATAATGCGCAGGCGGACTCAACGGCTTTGGTTTGTGGTCGGCGGATTGTCGGTTTTGTCAGTCGCTGCAGCACTTGTGCTATCGGCCATGAGCGACAATCTGGTGTTCTTCTACAGCCCCACGGATCTCATCAAAAAGGCACCGCCGGTAGGGCGTATGTTGCGTATCGGCGGGCTGGTCGAAGCCGGTTCAGTCAGGCGCAGTGATGATGGTTCGGTGGCGTTCGTGGTAACCGACACCAACAAAACCCTTGCGGTCAGCTACCATGGGCTTTTGCCGGACCTTTTCCGCGAAGGACAGGGTGTGGTAGCCCAGGGTCGGCTTCAGCCTGATGGCACTTTTGCAGCCGCCGAGGTTCTGGCCCGTCATGATGAAAATTACATGCCGCCGGAAGTGGCCAAGGCGCTCAAGGATCAGGGGATGTGGCATCCCGAGGATGGAAAAAAACCCGGCCAGCAGACCGCACCGGCAGCAATGTTGGATCGTCCTTCGGGTGGTGGCCAATGATTATTGAAATGGGGCATATGGCGCTGATCCTGGCGCTGTGCGTAACCTTCCTTCAGTCCACGCTGCCGCTGGTAGGGGCCTATTACGCTGACAGCCGACTGATGGGTTTTGCCCGCGATGCAGCCATGCTGCAGGCGGTGCTTGTGCTGTTTGCCTTTGGCGCGCTGATGCATGCATTCGTCACCTCGGATTTTTCCGTATCCGTGGTCTTTGAACATTCGCACAGCCAGAAACCGATGCTCTACAAGGTGGCGGGTCTTTGGGGAAATCACGAAGGATCGCTGCTGCTTTGGGTATCAGTGCTCAGCATTTTCGGCGCAGCGGTGGCGATTATAGATGGCCATCTGCCGGATTCACTGCGCGCGCGCGTGCTTGCGGTTCAGGGTATGATCGGCACCGGGTTCTTATTGTTCATTCTGCTGACGTCGAATCCGTTTGCCCGCCTTGATCCGATTCCACCCGAGGGTCAGGGATTAAATCCCCTGCTTCAGGATCCGGGTCTGGCTTTTCATCCGCCGTTTTTATATCTGGGCTATGTAGGCTTTTCGGTCACCTTTGCCTTTGCAATTGCAGCACTGCTCGAGGGGCGTGTTGATGCTGCCTGGGCACGCTGGGTGCGGCCCTGGGCACTGCTGGCATGGTCATTCCTGACCATCGGAATCTCGCTTGGTTCGTGGTGGGCTTACTACACGCTGGGCTGGGGCGGATTCTGGTTCTGGGATCCCGTGGAAAATGCCAGCTTCATGCCGTGGCTGATGGGCACGGCCCTGATCCACACCGCCCTTGTGGTTGAAAAGCGTGACACGCTGAAAGGCTGGACGATCCTTCTGGCGATCCTGGCGTTTTCACTCTCGCTCCTTGGTACTTTTTTGGTGCGCTCGGGCGTCCTGACCTCGGTGCATGCCTTTGCGGTTGATCCCACACGCGGCCTTTTCGTGCTGGTGTTTCTGGTCTCGGTGGTTGGTGGTGCGCTAACGCTTTATGCCTGGCGCGCGCCCATACTGGTGCCCGGCGGATTGTTCGCGCCGATCTCGCGCGAAGGGGCGCTGATTTTCAATAACTGGCTGCTGGCATCAGGTGCTGCGACAGTTCTGGTCGGTACACTTTATCCATTGATTCTGGACGCCGCCATCGGTGCCAAGGTCACGGTGGGACCACCCTATTTCAATCTGGCTTTTGGCGCGTTGATGGCGCCACTTTTCTGCGTCATGGCCATCGGGCCGATGCTGCCGTGGAAACGTGCTGATCTGGGCGCTGTCTTGCCGCGGCTCTCGGTGGCATTGATTGTCACCTTCGCAACTGTGCTGGCGGTCATGGCGATACAGGGTGGCGGCCCGGTGCTGGCCCTTGCCGGTATCGGTCTTGGTGTGTGGATTTTATGCGGTGTGGTGACTGATCTGGGTGCGCGCATCAAATTTTCACCCAGTCGGGCGCTGGGTCTGCCGCGCTCGGCCTATGGCGGGGCGCTGGCCCATGCCGGTATTGCAATCACCCTGATCGGGATTACCGGCACGCTGTTCTGGACCACTGAACATCTTGCAGCACTCAATCCCGGTGACAAGGTTGAGCTGGGTGCCTATGAACTGACATTCGATGGTGTGACACAGGTCGATGGCCCCAATTACAGGGCGGATCGCGGGGCGTTTCGGGTGACACTGGCCGGGCAGACGCTGTACACGCTTTACCCGGAAAGCCGACGGTTTACGGCGCCACCGCAGGCGACTACTTTTGCCGCCATTCATCCCACATGGCGCGGTGATCTTTACATCGCGCTGGGCGAGTTGAGCCCCAAAGGATGGACCGCCCGGCTTTATCTAAAGCCACTGGCGCCATTGATCTGGATTGGTGGTCTGCTGATGGCGCTGGGTGCCGCGTTATCGCTTTCTGACCGGCGGTTGCGGATCGGCGCACCCGCACGACAAAAGATGCGTGCTGCCTATGCAGAATAGGGACGAGGCCGCACCGGCTGGCTTTGGGCGCAGTTTCATCCCGCTTGGGATATTTATGGTCCTAGCGCTAACGCTTTATCTGGGGCTGTCGCTTGATCCGCGTGAATTGCCCTCGGCGATGCTGGACAAGCCGATGCCGACCTTCGATCTGCCGAACCTTGAGGATGGGCAAGTGCATCTGCGGTCAGATGATCTGGCCGATGGTCAGGTTTTCCAGCGCCGTCAAGTGGGCAAAAAGATTAAATGATTGAAAGACCATGTT
>CAISDR010000536.1 GCA_903884125.1 uncultured bacterium | reverse complement strand
CAGGTACGTCAGATCAAGATCACCCACCATGGCAAGCGAGTTTTCAAACATCCCGTCGGTTTCGGTGGGAAAGCCCGCGATGATATCAGCGCCGAATACCGCATCCGGCCGCGACGACCTTACACGGTCCACGAAAGCTGCTGCATCAGCCATGGCATGACGACGCTTCATGCGCTTTAAAATCATGTCATCGCCAGATTGCAGGGACAGATGAAAATGCGGCATCAGGCGCGGCTCTTGCGCGATCAGATCAAACAGGACCGGATCAGCCTCAACCGAATCTATCGAACTAAGGCGCAGCCGCGCCAGATCCGGCACCAGTTTGAAAATCCGGCGCATCAGATCGCCAAGACCTGGCGCACCCGGCAGGTCATGACCGTAACTGGTTATGTCGACCCCGGTCAGCACGATTTCGGCATATCCGTTTTCAACCAGCGTTCGGATCTGATCGACCACGGCACCCGCGGGAACCGAGCGTGAATTGCCGCGTCCGAATGGAATGATGCAGAATGTGCAGCGATGATCGCAGCCGTTCTGCACCTGAACAAAGGCACGCGCGCGCCCGTCAAAACCCGCAATCAGATGACTGGCGGTTTCGCGCAAGGACATGATGTCATTGACCTGAACACGCTCGGCCTGATCAAGACCGAAATCAAAGCCACGGGCATTCAGCTTTTCCTGATTGCCTAAAACCCGGTCCACTTCGGGCATGGCATTGAACTGATGCGCATCAATCTGTGCGGCACATCCGGTCACGATGATCCGCGCATCAGGCCGCGCGCGGCGCATCTTGCGAATGGCCTGCCGTGCCTGACGCACGGCTTCACCGGTTACCGCACAGGTATTGAAAATCACCGCATCAGATAATCCGGCCTCTGCCGCTCTGGCGCGCATGACTTCGCTTTCATAAGCGTTCAGCCTGCAGCCAAAGGTGACGATATCAACCGCGCCACTCATGCCGCCGCCAGTATCTGCGGTGACAGAATGCCGGTATAGCTCACCGCCACGGGTCCGGTCATCCAGACGTGATCATCATCGGCCCAATGAATCGACAGGATGCCACCGGGCAGACTGACCTCTGCACGGCGGCCAAGCAGTCCCTGAACATGGGCGGCAATCAGGCTGGCGCACGCCCCCGATCCGCAGGCCAGCGTGGCCCCCGCCCCGCGTTCCCAGACCTTGAGCCGGATTGAAGCCGCGGATGTAATCTCGGCAATCGACACATTGACCCGGTCGGGAAAGGCCGGATGGCATTCAATCGCAGGCCCCACCTGGGTCAGATCAATGGCATCGGCCTGGGGCACAAAAAACACCACCTGGGGATTGCCCATGGACAGGGCCGTGGCGCTGCCCAGATGTTCAAAACCGGCAAGCTGGAAATGCTTTGGTGCCGGCACATTTACAACCGGGATCCGGGCGGGGTCGAATACAGGGGTTCCCATATCGACCGACACCAGCCGGTCCTTTGCCTTTGCATGCAAAATGCCTGCGATGGTTTCAATCGTGACATCCGACGGGCCTGCATCCAGCATCAGGCTGGCCACACAGCGGGTGCCATTGCCACACGCCCCGGCTTCAGACCCGTCCGGATTATAGATACGCATGAAAACCGATGCGCCTTTGGTTGATGGCTCCAGCACCAGCAACTGGTCAAAGCCCACCCCGCGCCGCCGGTCACCAATGGCCCGGATGGTATCGCCAGACAGCGCCAAAGGCTGGGCACGCGCATCCAGCACGACAAAGTCGTTGCCAAGTCCGTGCATTTTCAAAAACGGCGTTCCAGTCATGGGCGGTATATAAGCGCCTTAGGCCTTCAAGGCCAGCCTTTAGGCCCCTTTGGCCTCATCGGGTGCCGATGTGGAAAGGGCCAGCGCATGCAGCCCCTGGGCCATTTCTTCGGCCAGCAGCCCATAGACCAGCCTTTGCCGGGCAACCCGGCCAAGGCCGGAAAATGCCGATGACGTGATGTGTACCGAATAATGCGTGCCCCCGCCCGGCTTATGCCCGGCATGGCCCGCATGTTTGTCACTATCATCAATTATTTCAAGTGCTTGTGGTGCCAACCCCTGGGTCAGCTTAGTCCGGATGCGTATCGCCATCGGATGGGGGGATTCCTGATTATTCATGCCCCAGCAATGCCCAAAGCGATGTCCCCGGTCAAGCCGGGCTTTGGGGTAGCAGATGCTTTCTTGTCTTGAGCGGGCACCAAGCCCATAATCAGAATTGTGAGTGATACCCTAAAAGATCTTTTCGACATTCGTGTCCGCCCCGACGGGGCGTCCACCCGTCGCCCCAATGAACGCGCCTGCGACTGGCCGGAATGCCAGGCCGTGGGCAGTTTTCGTGCCCCCAAAAGCCCGCATATGCTGAACCAGCACCGGTGGTTCTGTCTGGAT
>CAISDR010000535.1 GCA_903884125.1 uncultured bacterium | reverse complement strand
CCTAAAGTAGAGACCAGTTACCTGTCATCAGGTGATTATCGTCAGTTGCTACTAGGCGGAACAATAAGGCTGAATGTATCCGTGAGTGGCTCAAGGACGCTGGGCGAACCAGTAGAAAAAGAATATTACCCAATACTGAATGAAACTGATGGCACTGAGAAAGAAATCAGAAATAATGCAGAATTAGGTTTTAACTATAGTCATAATCTTTGGGCCGGTGGCGATTTAGCAATCGCCGGTATTCATCGCGCATCCAGTCTTAATAATACGCAAACACAAAAAACTTTGGTTTCTAAGACCCAGGTTTATACAAAAACAGACCCCCAAGAAACGGTTCTAAGCGTTACTGAAAACCAGCGCGGTCGTAATTGGAGTTTTCAGGCTGGAACAGAGGTTTCCCTTAATACACTCAGAAATATAATTTCATACCAATCCAACGGTAATGCAATACCACTACCGTCTGCTAACGTAACTGTATCAGAACAGAGAGTTGAAGCCTCTGGCGTGGGCACTTGGCATCCACTTTCTTTTTTTGGTATCGAAGCTGGAGCGCGTTATGAAGCATCAAAGCTTATTCAAACCGGAGATACCTCACTCAAAAAAAATCTCTCTTTTCTAAAGCCGCACGCCCTTCTCACTTTTGATATAAAGTCCAATGATGAAATACGGGTGCTTTATGAGCGACAAGTTGGCCAGCTGAATTTTAATAATTATGTTTCAAGTGTTCAACTTAGCTCCGCCCAAGTGACGGGCGGAAATCCAAATTTGTTACCATATTCGCAGTGGCGTACAGAATTACTCTGGGAGCACCATTTTCAAAGTGGCTCCTTAGTACTAACGGCTCGTCAGGATTCTATTAGTAATGTTGTTGATCGCGTAGCACTTAAATCCTCTGCCGGTTTATTTGATGCTTCTGGAAATATAAAAAGCGGCAAGCGTCAGGAATTTATTGCTTCTGCAAACTTGCCGCTGGATTGGTTGACGCTTAATGGCGTTACGGTTCGGGGTAGTTGGCTTACTCGTTTTTCTCACGTGATTGACCCAACTACCGGCATGCAGAGACCAATAAATAATGAGGCGCCATATGAGGCGTCATTCAATTTGACCGAGGATTTACCATCAATCCATTCTCGCTGGGGCGCGACCTATACACATGAAGTAGACGGCTCTATGTATAAATTTAATGATATTCGGCGAAATGATATGCCTGAGCAAATAGATGCATTTTTTGAATACAAGCCTAAGCCTCAATGGCTAGTAAGGCTGTTTGCCGAAAATATTACCAATCGTCCGATAGATCGAATGAAAAGTCCATTTCCACGCACGCGAAGTAATTCAACTCAGCTCTACATAGAACATGAAAAAGAAAACCCTGGGCAGCGTGTCGGTTTGAACGTTCAATATAATTTTGGCGAATAATGGAATAATTATTTTGTTATCAGCAGCGTTTGGATGACCGGACCCCACTGAGTGGTCCAGTCGATATGTTAGTTTATCCGTGCATCACCCTTTTGGGCTTCGACGGGGTACCAAAAAACGCTACAATGTATTGGAACGGCTGAAGTCGGTTTGATGATGAAAGAAAGTGAACCCAATCTCGTTACATCCGGTCTTTCGCGGAACGTAGCCCGCGACGGCATTACGGTGAAGCTTTGCATTTACCGGCTGGAGACCGACACAAAGTGGTCGCTGGAGGTGGTAGACTCTGCGGGAACGGCCATCGTCTGGGACGATCAGTTTTCCTCGGATGATGCGGCGAATGAAGAGTTCCTCAGAACGGTGGCTGAAGAGGGCATGACTTCATTTCTTGACAGCGCAAACGTTATTCCGTTCCGGCGCTGAAACAAGTATCGCGTGAGGCCACACTGCGACGGATTGCAGATGTGGAAACCGCATTACCGAAAAACGTTCATCAGGTGAAAATCTAATGCCGATCTGGAAGTATAATCCGCCTTGGACTTTGGCGATTGCAATTGCCGCCCATAATACAAGGCATAGGACGTGCCATTCAGGCGGTCACTGACACGAACTGTACTGGCCTCAGTGATTGCGATCATGACTTGCCCGGCTCTTTTTGTACCAAGCCAATTTCTATCAATTCGCTTGGTACAAAAAGAGCCGGGCAGGTCAAGGACGCACGTCTTGTGCCCTGACCCAAACACTTCCGGCTCAGTTGAAGCCGTAAGCCAGAATGAGTCCGGTGCCGATATCGGGGCTGCCGGAACGCAGGCCCTTGGTCGCGTAGCCGGTGAGCGTGATCTTGTCGTTGACGATCCAGCTGAGAGACGAAAACAGTTCCTGCGACGAGGAAACGAGTGGCGAGCTGGCGCTGTCATAGTCAAAGGATGCAATCGCCACGAGGCTTTCGGAGATATCGAAGCTTGTGCCGGTCGATGCCGAAAACGTGTTCTTCAGGACATATCTCACTGGTTGCCCCGGAATCAGGTACCCAATGTTCGCGAAGGGTTGCCATCTTCCATAGGCATGCGCAACGTCAATGCTCGCACCATAATCCGCTTCGCCGGTGCTGAGCCGTCTGCGGCCCGATGCTGTTGGCGCCTTGATACGCCCTGAAATTGAAACCTTGAAGTCATCGAGAACCTCTGGAGGAATGGCATAGGTGGCACTGAGGTTGAGATCGCCGAACCCGCTGCGGACGTCAGCCGGCAGGGACAGGCGGCGGTTGATGATGATGGGGTTGCCCGCCGCATCAAATACAACCAGTCCCCGGCCCGATATCCGCATGTACGGCATGCTGACGTTGAACTGGAAATTGCCGGTTTTTGCGCTGAGTGTTGAAAGGCCCAGAAGGACACTCGTGTCCTTGTTCGTCCCGTAATCGCCATCGGAATAGCCGAATCCGAAAGCCCCGCTCAGATGAACTGAGTCATCGGCTATCGCCCGTGGTGCGTTGGCAAGGAGCAATCCGAGGGCAATGGCACAAATGGCTTTTTTCATACCGACACCATGGGTTGAATTCCGCCAGAAGAATTTGCGTTCATGTTTCGCCTACCGTTGCCGCGTGCGAACCGATTCGCGCGCCCTGTCTGCTGGTGATGGCTTGCCCAAGCTTTGCAAATGCAGGGCCTGGGTATTTTCTCCGGCGACCAGGCTGAATTTCACGTCGTCGAAAGAAGGCTTGCTGAGAAATGGTACGGCGTCGCGCGAGAAGCCGAACGGCTCCAGCGGCAGGCCGATCCAGGACGTGTCCATCTGGTCGTTGGAATTCAAGTCCTGGAAGGCTTCGATGGCATAGATGCCAGGGGGAATATTGTGGAACGTGACGGTCGTCTCGCCCGCAACGGCAGGCACGTTGGCGGCGGCGACGGGGGTTGAATTGTCGTCCGGATAGCGGGCCCGGTCGTAAACGCCGAGCCTGACAATGCCGCCGGGTAGCACATCTTCGATGCTGATTGTAAGATCGGCCTTGGGACCGCCCGTGACAGACTGACCGCCAGCGGAAGACTGCGCGTCGGCTTGCGCGATGGCCGCGACAAAGACACAGGCAAAGACGATCTGCCGGGCGGGCCAGTTCATAGCGGTCTTTGTCCGGGGGCGCATCGGACGCACTATTGCATCGCTTGCGGACGGCCCATACAGGGAAAATGCGGCGTCTGGTGGAGGAATTCGGCCTGAAGGGCGCGCTTTACGCAGGTGCGAAAGCTGATACCCTCCCGGCCGCTATCGGGGAGAACACTATGAGCCGTCTTACGCTTGCACAGGCCAATGCCATCATCACCGCCGCTTTCGCCAAAGGGCGCGAACTG
>CAISDR010000534.1 GCA_903884125.1 uncultured bacterium | reverse complement strand
TGGGACGTTGCTCGGCGCTGTCATCCATACGTCCAATGTACGTCCTGGCGAGACGGTTGCGGTTATTGGCTGCGGTGGTGTGGGTTTGGCTGCGATCAATGGTGCGGCGATTGCCGGTGCAGGCCGGATCGTTGCCATTGATCGGGTCAGTGCCAAAGCAAATCTGGCGCATCAATTCGGTGCCACAGATTTTGTCGATGCCAGCGCAGGTGATCCGGTAGCCCAGGTCAAAGATATGACCGGGGGTGGTGTGCATCATTCATTTGAAGCCATCGGCCTGAAAGCAACAGCCGAACAAAGCTTCCGAATGCTGCGACGGGGCGGTACCGCCAATATCATCGGCATGATCCCCGTCGGAGTGAACATCGAATTGCATGGCGCGGATTTTCTGGGCGAAAAGCGCATTCAGGGATCATTGATGGGCTCGAACCGGTTCCCGGTTGATATGCCGCGGCTGGTTGATTTTTACCTGTCGGGCAAACTGAAACTGGACGAGATGATTTCACGCCGCATCAGGCTTGAAGACATAAATGATGCTTTTGCCGAACTGAAAACCGGCGAAATCGCCCGCAGCGTGATAATGTTTGATGCCTGATCAGGCGGCAGCCCGGACACGGTCAAGGCCCAACATCAGACGCAGGTTCTGAACCGCAGCACCCGACGCACCCTTGCCCAGATTATCCAGCCGCGCCATCAGCAGGGCGTGGCCTTTGGAATCATCGTAAAACACACGCAGTTCCAGACTGTCCGTAAGTTTAAGGGCATCTGCCGACAGACGCGGGGCAGGGCGTTCATCGGACTTAACCACCTGTATCAGGTCGCAGCCCGCATAAAAATCGGCAAGGGCGCCATGCAGGTCAGCGCCTTTTGGACGATGACCCAGCAGGTCGAAATGCACTGGGATGTTGACCATCATGCCTTGCGGAAAATTGCCAACCGCCGGGATGAAAATCGGACGTTTCGCCAGATGGGCATAGTTTTCAATTTCTGGCACATGTTTATGCGCGAAATCCAGACCATAGGCTTCGAATGGTGTTGCGCTGCCATTGGAATTGGCGGTTTCAAACGCTTCGATCATCTGGCGTCCGCCGCCGGAATAGCCCGATATGGCATTGATCGCCACCGGGTAGTCTTTTGGGATAATCCCCGCTTCGATCAGAGGGCGCAACAGGGCAATGGCCCCGGTTGGATAACAGCCGGGGTTGGATACGTGCCGCGCCAGTGCGATTTTTTCTGCTTGCCCTTTGGCCATTTCGGCAAAGCCATAAGTCCATTCAGGATTGATCCGAAAAGCGGTTGAGGCATCCAGAATCTTAGGCCCCTTGTCGCCAGCCAAGGCGACAGCTTCGCGCGCGGCATCATCAGGCAGGCATAGGATAACGGCGTCAACTTCCGCCATAATGGCCGCGCGTGCGCCTGTGTCTTTGCGGTGTTCGGGGGCGATGGAACGCACGGCAATATCGGCATGCGCGCGCAGGCGTTCACGGATGCCAAGGCCGGTTGTACCCGCTTCACCATCAATGAAAACCTGGGGGATCGTGCTCATTACCCTTCTCCTGCCTGCACGGCTGGCCTGATCGGCCGGACGCGCACTTTACCTTGACGCCAGCCCCGCGCAAGCCGGATTTAACCTGACCGGCGCCAGCCCGGCTTCAAGTGCGCGGTTAAATGCAGCACTGTCCAGCCGGTCTTCGCTGGAGAAATCCTGACCCTTCATCGCCTCTGCCCAGTAACGGGCATCGTGCACCGGGCAGGACCACACGCGGGTCTGCTTGCCGCCGGGAACTGGCAGATCGGTCTGGCGTAACACCTCGGGCACGATGGATTTGTATTCCCAGACTTTTTGGTTCAGATCAAACACCTTGGCCATCGGCTCGGCCAGTGCTGCCTGCAAGCCTACAGGTTCGGCACCAAGAATATCGGTGATGGTACGCAACAGGTTGACGGTGGAATACCGCTCGGACACCACGACCTTCTGCCGGACATAGGGACCGGCGACAAGGACAACCGTTCGTCGGGCGTCCACATGATCGGCCCCGTTCTGCGCGTCATCTTCAATACTGACGATCAGGGTTGAATTCTTGAACCGGCTGCGGGCGATGCGTTCGACCACAAGGCCTACAGCATAGTCATTATCCGCCATCTGGGTTTCAATCGTGTTGACACCGTCCTGCGCAGTCGCAAAAGAGCCGAAATGATCATGGCTTAGTCGCAACAGGGTCAGATTGGGCAAAACTCCCCTGGCCTCGTATTGATCGAATTCGCGCTGCCATTCCAGATAACGCCAATAATCGGGCGTATCCTGATCGAACGACCTGAAATAAATATCAGTCACATCCGCCAGATCCGCATGGGTCGCCACCGATTGCTGGGCTTTGTCGGCAAAGGGATGGTGGGAAATCGCCAGATAGCCCGGACGGTCCCGACGGTAAATCTGATCATCGACAAAGAAGCCATAGTTTCGAACGCTAAGCCCCGCGCGACGGACCGAGGTCCACAAAAAGCTGGTGCCTGCTTCACCAATCTTTGCATCTGGTGCCGATGTATCACCGGTTCCCGGCAACAGGTTAGGATCATCGGGGTGATTGGGATTTGTCTTGCGACGTTCACCAATATTGCCAACACCGACATTGATATTGCGGTTCATGCCTTCCGAGCCATAATCCAGCCCGCGTTGGGCATAATTCACGGGCGAGGTACGCTCCAGGGCATCGGTTACATGGGCGGCGGTGGACCACATCCAGCCGGTATTGGAGACTTCGCCTGATGCAAAGGCGCGATCCAGAATGACAAAGTTCTGGGCAATCGCTTTATGGTTGGGTGAAAATGGCGCCAGCAGTGCCAGTTTGGGATCGCCATCACCGCGCGGTAGATCACCCAGCACCTGATCATAGGTGCGGTTCTCCTTGACGATATAGATGATGTGTTTGATGCGTGCCGACAATGCCTTCATCAGCGCGGCATTGGCCACATGCTCTTTCGGCGGCATCAGGTTATTGTTGGAAGCAACCTTCATGCTCAGCCGCTTCAGTTCCGCAGGCGATGGCAAAGGCATGGAAACAATGCCGCCATGTTCCAGCTGCAGGACATATTGATGGTTAATATTACACTTGCTGGATTCCACCGGATCGGTACTCAGATTGCCGCGGCAGGCGCCGGGATTGGCCCCTGGCAGACTTTTGCCGTGAGTCACGAATAAATGCCCTTTTTCGGTTACAAGGCTTGCTGTGGGATACCAGCCGACCGGGATCACGCCTTCGATCATGCCGATCTCATCATCATCGCCGTCATCATCACCCAATCGGATCTGCGCTATGGCATTCAGCGCACCAAGGGTCGCCCACAGATGTGTTCCATCCGGGCTTAGAGACAGACTGTTGAGCCCAGTGCCCAGTTTACCCTCGGCGGCCTTTGGCATGTTGGGCAGACGGATTGGCAACTGGCCGGCGAGCGCAAATTTTTTAATGTCAACAGCCGCAATCAGATCAGCCGTATCGACGGCCACGTAAATGCGACTGCGTGGCGCATCATAGACCATACGTGCAGGCTGGCCAGGCAGGGACAGACGTTTGACAACGGTGATTTTTCCATTGGCGATCCCAAGTTTGATCAGTTCACGATCCCTTAAGCTCAGGACATATCCTGTGCCGGTGTCTGTCCAAAGCACGTCCACCGGATATTCGCCGCCTGCAACGCCCGTGGCTTTTGGGTCAATTGCACCCGGGCGCAGGTCCTGCTCGGCAACGACATTTCGGCTTTCCAGATCGACCAAACTCACAGAATCATTGAAGTAATTGGCAACCAGGGCCTGTTTCTCATCGGGCGACAGAACAATCGCACCAGCTGCCGGTTTCACCTCGATCCCCAGGCCGGATTTATGACCAAGGGGAATAGGTGGGCCATCTGCGGTGATCGCATTGGCCTCAAGTTTGAAGATATGCAGATTGTCATTTGGACCGCCGGTCACATAGGCGTGCTTGCCATCCTTTGATAGGGCCAAACCGTCAAATGTGTTGGGCACCGGTGTGACAGCCGACTGCACTGGCATGCCATCAACAATATCATAGGCCAGAAGCCATTCGCTTGATGCTTCTGGGTCCAGCTTTCCGTCCAGACCGGCATGGCGGTTAAAGCCGCTGGTCAGAAGGTAAAACCGCTTGCCGTCAGCGCCCGGTGCCATCGTCGCAGGATGACTCAGAAGAATGGTATGACCATCAGGCAGCCGCACCGGCAGGTTAGTCAGCGCAGCCCCATGGGCAGCAATCGGTGACAAGGTATTTCCGCTGGGCAACCAGGTCGTATCCGTTCCTCCAGCCATCGCTGCAGGTCCGGCATAGATAATGCTGACGGCAAAGGCTGCAAACTGTGCGAAGGCTTTTAGCGGAGCGGTGCGGGACATAAAGTGTTCCTGAACTTGAAGGGGGCCTGCTGGCATTGCGAATTGACGCCGGTTGTCGACACACTTCAATATAGACGAATTATGATGACTGGATGACATTTGGTCGCCATGGGGGCAAATACATGGGAAATTTTTTGGCAGTGACCGTGGGTGGCGGGATCGGTGCAGCGCTTCGCTATTGGATGGCCGGGGCAATCGCCAGCCTGACGCCGGGTTCGTTTCCCGTGGCCATCCTGATTGTGAATATCCTCGGTTCGTTTCTGATGGGGCTTTTGACCGAATCTTTTGCCCTTAAATTTTCAGCCGGCCCTGAAGTGCGCAGTTTCCTGACAGCGGGAATTCTAGGCGGGTTCACGACCTTTTCCTCGTTTTCGCTGGAAGCCGGTGTCCTGATCCGCCGGGATGATTTTCTGGCAGCAGGGGCTTATGTGTTCCTGTCGGTGGCGTTGTCCATAAGTGCCCTGTTTTTGGGGCTGTGGCTGGTGCGCATTCTGGTTGATTGAATCTAGATCAGCAGATTTGGCAGCTCAGCCAACAGTTCATCGCGTGCACGAATTCCAGCAGGTGATTCTATGTTCTGCGCATCCTTGATCAGATGCGCGAATATGACCCGGCGGCCGTCTTTTTCCGCCCATCCCACAAACCAGCCAAACCGACGTTCGGGATTGTAACTTCCGTCAGATGCCTGTTGGGAGCCAGAACCGGTTTTGCCATGAGCGATCCAGCCGTCGGGCAGTGGAAATGACGCCATAATATTTTGGGTCATCAGGCGTGATTTGTCTGATACAGGCAATTTTCCATTCAGCAATTTCTGCAAAAAAACCAGTTGTTCGCGCGGCGAAATTTTCAGGCTTGAATTGATCCATATGGCATGTGGCAATGCATCCGGAAATTCCTGATCCTTGGATGTATCCTTGTTGCCATATTCAAAACGATTCACATAGGACCGGAAACGGGCTGCCCCCAATTCCTGACGCAGCTTCTGCGAATACCACACAATGGATTCATGCATCCAGATGGTGGGATCAATCGTTCTGCGCCCGTTTTCCTGACTGGATTTGTATTCATCGCGATAAGGAATCGCGGGATTTTGCTCGTCCGTCAACAGCCCGGCATCATACCCCATCAACGACAGAGCTATTTTGAACGTTGAAGCC
>CAISDR010000533.1 GCA_903884125.1 uncultured bacterium | reverse complement strand
TTCGCCGCTCAAGCGCAATGTCACCATCGAAGACGTGGGCAAGGCCGGTCTGTATCTTTTATCCGATCTGGGATCCGGGGTGACGGGCGAGGTGCATCATGTGGATTGCGGCTATCATGTGGTCGGCATGAAATCCGAAGATGCACCTGATATCGCCGTTGTCATGAAGGGCGGGGCCTGAGCAGGCGTATCCGCCGGTAAATGCGCTCTGGATTGATATTGAGCCTGTATCAAAAGCGCCAAAGGCCCGGTATCATCGGCCGGACTGATTGAATAAGAGCCATCGCCCATGTCGCATAACAGTTTCGGCCATCTTTTCCGCGTCACCACCTGGGGCGAAAGTCATGGGGTCGCACTGGGGGCGGTGGTGGATGGGATGCCGCCGGGCGTTGGCGTGTCGCGCGAATATATTCAGACCTTTCTCGATCAGCGCAAACCTGGCACCTCGCGCCATGTGACCCAGCGGCGCGAGCCGGATTCCGTTGAGATTCTTTCGGGTGTTTTCGATGGCCTGTCCACCGGCACGCCGATTGCGCTTGAAATCCGTAATGAAGATGCGCGATCCAAAGATTACAGCGAAATCGCTTCGCGCTTCAGGCCGGGGCATGCCGATTACGCCTATATGGCCAAATATGGCATCCGGGATTATCGCGGCGGCGGCAGACAATCGGCGCGCGAAACGGCGGCGCGTGTTGCCGCTGGCGCCCTGGCGCGACTGACGCTGGCCCATATTCTGGGACCGCAGATCACTATCCGGGGCGCACTGATCCAGATGGGACCTCATCTCATTGACCGTGGCCGGTTTGACTGGGACGAGGTTTCGCGCAATCCGTTTTTCTGCCCCGATGCGGACAAGGCTGCTTTTTTTGACAGCTATCTGGATGATGTGCGGAAAAGTGGATCGTCAGTGGGTGCCGTGATCGAAGTGGTGGCATCCGGCATACCGGCAGGTCTTGGCGCACCACTATATGGCAAACTGGATTCGGATCTGGCCGCGGCGCTGATGAGCATCAATGCGGTCAAGGGCGTTGAAATCGGCGCGGGTTTTGATGCGGCCCTTCTGGAAGGGGCAGCCAATGCCGATGAAATGCGCCGTGGTGACTATGGGGAACCGGTATTCACCAGCAATCATGCCGGTGGTATCACTGGTGGTATTTCCACCGGCCAGGAAATTGTCGCCCGCTTTGCCGTCAAACCAACCTCATCGATCCTGACACCGCGTGCGACCATTGATGTGAACGGTCAGGACACTGAAATTATCACCAAGGGTCGTCATGATCCCTGTGTCGGCATTCGCGCCGTACCTGTTGGTGAAGCCATGATGGCGCTGGTGCTGGCAGATCATCTGCTGCGTCATCGCGGTCAGGTGGGTCCGGCACCCTATTGGCAGCCGGGACAGCCATGGCCCGGCAATTCAATGTGACGGCCGAATAAATGTTTACCACCATCATCTCCCATCAGGCCTGCAGCAACCATGAGCCGCCACAGGGGCATCCGGAATGTTCGCAACGTCTGGCGGCTGTGCTCTCGGCGCTTGAAGCTGAAGAATTCGCCTATCTGCCACGGATCGAAGCACCCTTGGCGACGATGGACATGCTGACGCGCCTTCATGGCCGCGCGCATGTGGATTATATCTTGAGTCAGGTGCCGCAGACCGGCACACAGGCGCTGGATGCCGATACCCATGTCTCGCCCGGATCGGGTGAGGCGGCATTGCGTGCCGCCGGTGCGGTAGCCCATGGGGTTGAACTGATCCTGACCGGTCAGACACGCACGGTCTTTTGTGCGGTGCGTCCGCCGGGTCACCATGCCGAACCAGATCGCGCCATGGGTTTCTGCCTGTTCAACAATATCGGTGTGGGCGTTCATCACGCCCGTGCGATGGGGCTCAGGCGGCTGGCGGTCGTGGACTTTGACGTTCACCATGGCAATGGGACCCAGCGGCTGGCGGAATCAGACCCCGATCTGTTTTTCGCCTCGACCCACCAATGGCCGCTCTATCCCGGTACCGGACGGGTCGAGGAAACCGGGCCTGCGGGCAATATTCTGAACGTGCCGCTGAAAGCCGGTTGTGACAGCGATGGCTTCCGTCAGGCGTTCTCGGACCAGATTTTACCGGCGCTGCTGGCTTTCGCGCCGGAGATGATTTTTATCTCAGCAGGTTTTGACGCGCATTGGCGTGATCCCCTTGGCGGACTTGATCTGAACGAACGTGACTTTGGCTGGGCTACGGCCGAGGTGATGAACATTGCCGACCAGTGCGCAAAGGGTCGCGTATTATCAAGCCTGGAAGGCGGATATGATATGGATGCGCTGGCGCGTTCGACCACCCATCATGTGCGCGCCTTGATGCGTTTGTAGTATCGAATAATTTTCAAGCTTATCTATGGCTCAAGGTCCGGGAATGACTGACAAACAAATTGATCCTGCCAAACTGTCGTTTGAAGAAGCCCTGGCGGAACTGGAACAGATCGTGCAGAAACTGGAATCAGGCAAGGCCAGCCTTGATGATTCCATTGATCTTTATGCCCGTGGCAGCCTGCTGAAGGCCCATTGCGATGCCAAGCTGAAATCCGCGCAGGCGCGGATTGAAAAACTGGTCATCGGCCCCGATGGGGTACCATCAGGTGTTGATGCTCAGGCTTTTGCGCAGGGCTAGGGGCAAAAAATGGCCAGCGGACCCATGAGCCTGGGACATGATCCTTTCGATGCGCTGCTGGCTGAAAAAGCGCGGGCGGTTGAGCAGGCGCTTGATGCATTATTGCCCAAACCCGAAGGGGCAGAGGCACGTCTGATCGAAGCCATGCGCTATGCTGCCCTTGGTTCGGGCAAGCGCCTGCGCGCCTTTCTGGTTCTGGCATCAGCGGAAATTTTCAATGTCTCGACGGCATCAGCACTAAGGGTTGCGGCTGCAGTTGAATGTCTGCACACCTATGCACTTGTTCATGATGATCTGCCAGCGATTGATGATGATGACATCCGGCGCGGCAAGCCCGCTCTTCATCTGGCTTTTGATGAGGCCACGGCAATCCTTGCCGGCGACGCGCTTCTGGCATTTGCGTTTGAACTGCTAAGCGCGCCTGAAACCCATGGTGATGGCTTCGTCAGGTCGGAGCTGGTTCTGGAGCTGGCGCGCGCATCCGGTCCGCGCGGGCTGGTGGGTGGTCAGATGATCGACGTGACGGCTGAACCGGATGATCTGAATCTGGGCCAGTTCATGCGTCTTCAGCGATTGAAAGTCGGGACCATATTCGCTTTTTGCTGCGAAGCCGGACCGATTATGGCGCGGGCCACCAATTATCAGCGTCATGCCCTGCATGCCTATGCCCATGATCTGGCGCTGGCCTATCAGATGAGTGATGATCTTCTGGCGGTGACCCGTGTGGCCGCCAATGATGTGAATGCGCCGGATCTGCGTGCCAATCGCGAGGGGCTGGCGGGACGCACAACATTTCTGGGGCTGATCGGCGCCGAACGCGCCCGCGATCAG
>CAISDR010000532.1 GCA_903884125.1 uncultured bacterium | reverse complement strand
GGCACTGATTTTTGCTGCAACGGGTACGGCGCGGGCGACAACAACGTTTACCCTGACCCCGTCATCAGGCATTGCCAATCCGGTATCCACAACTTCTGGGGCTTCTTCGTCGGGTACGGCGCTGTCATCGGCAACCATCTATGCCAGCCAGGGCATTCTGACGTCGACCAATGCCTCCAGCCTTGGCATTCCAGGTGGACTTTGCTTCTCGCTGACTTCGGCAGCCGCAACCACCGGCTCTGAATCAACTGGCGTGCTGTCCGTTACCCTGCCAGCCGGTGTCAGCTTTGTCACGATCCCGACAGCGACACTGTTATCAACTTCCGTCACTGGCACGACCTCGACTTCGACCGGACCGATTGCTGTTGGTGGCATCGCTGCGGGCAAGCTCAGCAATAATGGCCGCACATTAAGCTATGGACTGACCATTGCGGCACAGTCTGCGGCATCAACCGCCACTATCCAGTTGACCGGTTTCACCGTTACCGGCGCAGTGGTGATGACCACGCCGGGCAACAGCCTGAACATTCAGGCACAGGTCACCGGTTTCGTCACCAATGGCACATCAACGATCAACATGAACGATACGGCCCCGATCACGGGCATTATTGCGGTATCGGCATCCGGCGTGAACGGTCAGGCACTGCCGGGTCCCGGCGATACGATTGCGATTGCATCGGGCTCTATCGCCTCCAGCTTTAATTCCTATGATGTTGCAGCGGCAACGGGCGCTGGCACACCCACGGTTCTGTCCCAGGTTGCGGATCTGGGTAAAATCGCCGTGTCCGCCAATTCGGCTGCGCTGAATGCGCCGGCAACGTTAGCTTATTACGCCAGCACGAATACCGGCACGTTTTCGGTATCGGGCACATTTTCAAATTATACTGGCGCTTATCTTTCGCCAGGCTCCGTCTGCACGTCGACCACGCCGCCAGCCGGTGCGATCGTGGCGACGGTTTCATCCACTTCGCTCAGTTTCGCGCAGGTGCCGTTATCGGGTGCCCTGCAGGCAATCTGTCTCATTTCCAGCGGTTCCTCGTTGCTAAGCCCAACCGGGCCGCTGACTGCCAGCTTTACCATCGGTGGTCAGACCCAGGTTCTGTCGACCCTGGGCACGACCGGTGTGGTCTATGCAGGCACGCCGTTCAATCTGACCTATGTGTTTTCGAAAGTCGGCAATTTCCAGGGCTATCTGCGCATGGTCAACACGACCGCCAATGCCCAGCCGGTCTTCGGGATTGCCCGCAATGACGCAGGTCAGGTCTCGACCGGTCTGATTGCAACACTGCCACCCCAAAGCGCCCAGTTGATCACCCATGATGCAGCCTTTGCGGCGCTGGGTGCCAGCGGCATTTTCCCGACCGGCACCCGTGGCGTGCTGACGGCGCTGACGCCCGCACCTGCAATCGGGTCGGCGATTCCCGGCGTCAGTTCCGGTAATGCTGCTGGTGTTTCAGTAACATCGCTGGTTCTGAACCCGACAACTGATGTCACCAACGTTTACTAGCAGGACTGACGGGATCGTCAGGTGCTGATGTCGGTTTTTTCTCGAGGGCTTGAGCCATGATCGCGTGTCGAATGGAATCCATTGGTCAATTTGGGACCAAACACGCCAAAACGCGCGCCGGTAGACCAGTACCGGGTGCAGGGCTTTTTGTATCGGCACTGGTGGTTTGCGCCCTGATAATGGGTAGTCCGGTTCGTGCAGCAACAATATTCACTGCATCACCGTCAACAGGCACCGCCAACCCGATTTCGACCCAGAGCATTTATTCGTCCGGTTCTGTGGACATGGCGGCCGCTACCACTTATGCCACCCAAAGCGTTGCACAAACGGCTGATGGCGGCACGATCACAATACCAAACGGCGTTGCCTTTTCCATTCGGACCACGGATGCATCCGTTGCCGAATCCAACGGCATGCTGACGATCACACTGCCGCTTGGCTCGCGCTTTGCCTCTGTACCTGTGGCAACGATCATTCCAGCGGTTGCAAGCACGACCGCCACCACCACGACATCGACCAATATTCCGGGTTTCACCAAGGATGCCGTGCCGATCCGGCTGGTCGGTCCGGGCGCCATATCACCGGCCGGTAACAAGCTGGTTTTCAATCTTACGGCAGGGGTTGCCCTTAAGAACCTTATCACCGTTGTGCAATTGGGCACATTCCAGATTTCAGGCGCCAGTGGACTGTCCAGTCCGGGGGCGAACCTTCAGGTCACAGCTGCGGTCACAGGCTTTGTAACCAACGCTGCTGTGCTCAATGATCCAAGGCCCATTGAAGGCACGCTGGCGATTGCAGCATCTGGTGTCACTGCGGCGATTTCACCTGGACCAGGTGATACGATTGCCATGACCAGTGGGGCATTGGCCAATCGCTTCAATTCCTATGATCTGGCAGTGGCACAGGGTGTGATCAACGGCTCCAGCATCATCTCCCAGGTCGCAAATCTTGGCGTGATCAATCTATCGCCATCGGCTGCGGTTGATACCACTGCGACGGCGGCACTTTTTACCGCCACATCGACCGGCACACTCGTGCTCAACGGGCTGTTTGCCAATTATACCGGTGCCTGGCTTGCACCTGGATCAACCTGCAGCAGCGAATCGGCACCCACGGGCAGCTATCCGGGCAATGTGACCACCAACAGCATTTCCATTGCCAATGTGCCGCTTGATTCAATTGGTCGGGCAATCTGTTTGCAAAGTGCTGGCAATAATGTGCTGAGCCCAACGGGTAATGTGGCCATCACCTTTACCATTCAGGGCCAGTCCCAGGTAGTAAATCCAAGCCAGGCCGTCAGCCTGTCCTATTCGGGCACGTCATTCCGCGTTCCGATTTTCCGGGCGGCCGCGATTGCCAATCAGCCACGCAATTATCTGCGACTGGTCAATACCACCAATCAGGACGCACCTATTTACGCACTTATTCAGGCAGATAATGGCCAGCAGTTCCGTGGACTTCTGACCACGATCAAGGCGCGTTCAGCCAGCCTGATCACCCATGATTCAGTGATCAGCCAATTGGGTGCAGCATCAGCATTCCCACTGAATCAGTCGGGGGTTGCCAATCTGTTTACCACT
>CAISDR010000531.1 GCA_903884125.1 uncultured bacterium | reverse complement strand
GCCAATCTGTGGACGCGGCCATGATAAAGGCACAGGCGCTGCTGGATCAGCGCCAGCCCGAGGCGGCTTTGGCATTACTCGGCCCTTTTGAGCGCGCTCATACAGGCCAGCCAGCCTTCGATTATCTGATCGGCCTGTGTTATCTGGATACCAACCAGCCGACCCGGGCCGTTTTTGCCCTTGAACGGGTGCTGGCCATAGAGCCTGATCATCCGCAGGCCAAGGCGGAATTGGCGCGCGCGCATATCATGCTCGGTGAAATTCATGCGGCGGCAGAACTTGTGGAAAAGGTGGCCAATGACGACCGCGTGCCCGCTGAAGCACGCCGGACCCTATGGGCGCTTTATGCGGATTTGGGCAAACCGGATGCACGATCACCCCTTGCCGAGATGTCATATGCAAACCGACTGCGTCTGTTCGCCAGACTCAATGTGGCAGGTGGCTATGACACCAATGTCTCGGCGGCCACCAGTCTGACCAGCCTGCAATTGCCGTCACTTGAAGCCCTTGGTTCTGCGGTTATTCCGGATTCCGCGCGTGCACGGTCAGCCGCGACCGCTCTGATCAGCGGGACGGCCAATGGTGTGTATGCACTGGATCGCAATTGGGCGCTTGTCAGCGGCGTTGGTTTTGATCGCCACGCCAATCAGAATGCATCGGCCTATGATCTTATCTCGCTAGACGGTCATGCAGGGATTGTTGCAACCGATGGTCCGCGTACCGTTTCATTCCGTCTGGCAGCGCAGGATGCCCAGTTGGGTGAACGCCGTATTCGTCAGGCTTTGGGTGGAACCGGTGATATCCAGATTCCATTGCCTGATCGGTGGAGCATCAACCCCTATGTGCAGATATTTCAACTTAACTATGCCCGCGAAAGTGAACGCAACACCCGGCGCAGTCTGATCGGGGCAGCGTCTGTAAAAGGCTACAGTCTGTTTGACCGGGATGGGACATGGTTTGGCGGACTTTATGCCGGTGTCGAACAGGCCCGCCAGGGCTTCAGCTTTTACGGCCAGCAATTTCAAGGCCTGCGGCTTGGTACGGAATACCGCTTCGCGCCCAGTTGGACACTTGGCGCGCAAACCGATATCGAACAACGTCGCTATGGCGCACAGGAGCCATTATTTGCACGAAAGCGTTTCGATCATGAAGTGGACGCAAAAATCGGATTGGTTTACGATCTGGGCAATCATTGGTCTTCCAGCGTGGATGTTATAACGACCCGGGCGCAGTCCAATATTGGCATTTATGATTATTCGCGCGTCTCTGCGCTATTGGGTATTTCCAGGGTTTTTCAATGAGTAACAGCATATCAAATATCGTCCGTGAAATCGTGCCAGCACCCATGGCATGGGTATTGGCGGCGTTTGCCTGTCTTATGGCTGATGGTGCGCAGGCGGGTAATCAGGATGTGATTGTCGAATTTGCCGCCGGAAGTGTTCAGGTGCAGAGCGCCGATGGGCAATTTCATCCGGTTCAGGCTGGCGACAGCCTTTCGCCAGGTCAGACAATTGTCACGGGTCAGGGTCGCGTTCAAATCCGTTTTTCTGACAATGGTGTCATAGATCTTGCGCCAGAAAGCGCATTTCGGGTGGATCAATATAATTACGCCGGGACCGAAGATGGGACAGAACGCAAATTCATGACCCTGCTGGGTGGCATGCTGCGCACGATCTCCGGTGCGATCGGGCATATGCATCTTGAAACTTACAGGCTTGATACGCCGGTTGCATCTATTGGCATCAGGGGCACCGGTTATACCGCACAATATTCTAACGGCCTGATGGTCGAAGTTGGCGAAGGTGCGATCGAAGTGGTCAATCAGGCGGGCAGTCTGCGGGTCGACCGGGGACAGGCAGGCTTTGTGCGCGATTCCCTTTCGCCGCCGGTATTGACGCCGCGGCTGAACAGGGCTGGCAACATTGATGGCACCACCGGCCCGGTCAATGGCCCATCACCCGAAGATGCCCGCAAATCTGCGTCCGCCGCCCCGAATTCAAATACTGCACCGGGCTCGACCACAGCCGGTTCAACCACGGTGGCGCAGATTGGAATGGATGGCACCTCGGCCCAGCCAGCGCGCGTTGACGGGCCGGAAAGCGGCACGGGGGCTCAAACCCCGCCTACCGGCAATTCAAAGAATGGAAAAACCGCGACAACGACCTCGGCGGTTGTTGTAAATGATGCTGGCAATGGTATCGGGTGGAGCAGGTGGACATCTGCGGATGGTCGCAGTATTTCCCTGTTGCTGACCGGCACACCCAATATTTCGCTGCCCGTCAATGGTTCGGCAACTTATACTATTGATGGCGGCACAGGACCGATTTACGCCAATAGCGCAGGCACCGGGCAATCCGGTCGCGCCAGTGGCAGTCTGACTGTGAATTTTGCCGGGCTGCGTTCAACACTCGGCCTTGATATGAATTTTGCCATGGATGATGGTGCCAATTACCATATTGCGAGCACTGCGCAAGGTAACAGTTCGATCACTCTTGGCGCCGATGGTGTCTTTTCCGGCGACAAACTGGCCGTGACTGCCACAGGTCAAAACAACGCCTGTGCTCAGACCAAATGTCAGGGATCGGTGATGGGATTTTTTGCAGGCTCCGCCGCGGAACGTGCAGCCCTTGCCTATGGCATCGCCACCCTTCCAGATCCGAAACTGGATGTAAGCACAGCACAAATGCCAGCAACCGGGACCAAGGTGGTGCTGACGGGCGTTTCTACCTTCGGCAAGGTCGGTCCCAATGTCAGCAATGTGTCATCTACTCTGCCGACAATACCGACTGTTCATTAACAGCATCTGTAATGTTTGAAAAAATTTGGGGCAGCGGAACATTCGCTGCCCCAAATCATTCAGACCGGGTCCCAGGTGAATACGGAATTTGTAGCCCCCAGATCGGTCATTGAACCTTTCATGGCAGGCAGGCACTGATCCAGCATTGTCTCGGGCGTCCAGCCATCAATGCGTGCCATGCCGCGCACGGGGCGTGGCTGGCTCATCAGGAACACTTCATTGCCGCGCACGACAAAAATCTGGCCGGATACATCCCTGGCCCCATCTGCCAAAAGGGCAATGGATGGTGGTGCAATCTGATCTGCACGGGTCATATTTTTCATACGTTCTACGCGCTTGGCCGACGCCTCGTCCTTGACCGGGATGGTGGCGATCATACGGGTCCAGGCAAAAGGTGCGATCACGTTAGAACGCACGCCCTTGGCTGCCCCTTCCATGGCCAAAATGCGCGACAGGCCGACCACGCCCATTTTTGCGGCCGCGTAATTTGCCTGCCCGATATTGCCGATCAGGCCCGAGGTGGAAGTGAAGTGAACGAAAGATCCACCTTCCTGATCGCGGAAATGATTGATCGCCGCGCGCGAGACATTATAGGCACCATTCAGATGCACATCGATCACCTGATCCCAGTCTTCGTCCGGCATTTTATGGAACATGCCGTCGCGCAAAATGCCAGCGGGGTTGATCACCCCATCAATGCGCCCGAATGTATCAAGGGCTGCCTGGACCATGTGCTGGGCGCCCTGACGGCTTGAAACAGAATCGGAATTGGCAATGGCGTCACCGCCAGCAGCCTTGATTTCATTCACCACCTGCTGGGCCGGGGTGGCGGAACCTTCATCGCCGCCGCGCACGGACCCACCCAGATCATTGACGACAATCTTTGCCCCTTCATGGGCGGCCAGAATGGCACATTCGCGTCCGATGCCCCCGGCACCGCCGGTAACCAGAATGACTTTGCCTGATAAAACGCCCATCACGTCCTCCTCGATTTCTTGGATAGAGCCATAAACTAGCCACGACTGAGTTCATGTCAAATCTCGGGCGTTAGGAATAATTCTTGATGTCACAGCCCATGGCCGCTATAGCGATTTAGCAGGGAGATCAAAACTGATGATCAGGTTCCAGAACAGCGCACAAGGTGCGCGACGACGATTGGCTTGAGAGCACAGGTGCGGCCAAGGGCCCGCGACCTAAGCCAGCGCGTGTGCTGGCGCATTCCAATCAGGTTCTGGAGAATGACTTATGGCCACTATTACTGACGAGGTGCCCGAACATTCGGGTGCTGTTGAACGCCTGCTGGATCTATCCTTTGGACCGGGACGCTTTGCCAAGACCGCCTATCGGCTGCGCGAAGGGGTGGCACCGATACGCGCATTGTCCTTTGTGGCTATGGACGGGACTGATGGTCTGATCGGCTCATTGCGATTCTGGCCTGTGATGATTGGCGGCCAGCATCAGGCCATCATGCTCGGTCCCCTGGCCGTTGACCCGCGACACCGTTCAAGCGGGGTTGGGATGAGTTTGATGCTTGCCGCCTTGGGCAAGGCCATTCATCTGGGCCACCGGATCTGCATATTGGTCGGTGACGAACCTTATTATGCGCGGGTTGGCTTTTCACGCGAACGGGCGCGTGGGCTTGAATTTCCAGGGCCAGTGGACCCAAGCCGCCTGCTGGCGCGCGAATTGGTAGCCGGGGCGATGACGGGCGTGCACGGGCTGGTACACCGCGTGCTGCCGGATGATCCGGTCAGCCCGACCTCAACGCCCCTCGCGCCACCAGGCAAACATCAATAGCGCCAAAAGCGGCAGCAATAACAGGCGCGGGTCGGTCAAGGGGGCAGAGGTGACATCTGTCACCCCGGCCTGTTCATTGGCCTTAATGCCTGCCCAGTTCACCCCATGGGCCGCAGCGCCTAAGTCATATGTGCCCGAACTGATCTGTTTGAAATCCGGCAATCCATCGACCAGCCAGAAAACGCCGCCTCTGGTGGCCTCGGCAACCGGTTTCAGTTTGGTATCGATGGCACGCACATCCGACATTTCCAGTGAATTGGGTGGCCCCTGAATACACAGGGTCTGTAACTTGCCATCGTCAAATCGGTACAGACCCTGTGCCTCGGCCGGGATACGCGCATGCCAGCGACCAGGTGATATCTGTTCCAGATTGACCGACTGAATTTGATTTTCCGCCCCATCCGGTGCGGTGAGGCTGACAGCAGGTGGTCTATCGAGCAAAGTTCGGCGTTCGATATCAATCTGTCCGTCCAGCGCATGTGCCCGCAGCGATTCTTCCTCCAGCTCCGGTTCTTTCATCAGCCAGTGGGAAATCCGGCGCAGCAATTCTGCCTGTGGCCCGCCACCATCATACCCCCGCGCCCAAAGCCAAACCTGATCGGACAAAAGCTGGGCGACACGGCCCTCGCCAATGCGGGCCAGTTGTAAAAGCGGCTTGTCCTGCGGACCTGATAATACCGTCTCGCCCATCAGCGGCTGTGATCCGATAGCGCGGTACCAGCGACCCCAGGTAGCCTCGCTGCTGCCATTTCCACTGCCGGGCAAATCAGCGGTGACGGGATGTCTGTGACCCAGATCGGTAACGCGGGGCCTAAACGCACCTTCGAGAATATCGCCATTAGGCTGCGCAGGCAGCACGGCGGCCAGCGGTGTGCGATAAAGGCTTTGGCCCGAGGCAAAACTGGGATCAAGCGATACCAGCAACGAGCCGCCCTTTTCGACATAGCGTGCGATATTATCAAAGTAAGCCATCGGCAGAATGCCGCGCCAGTGATAGCGGTCAAAAATGATCAGATCGAACTGGTTTAGTTTCTCAACGAACAATTCACGGGTTGGAAATGCAATCAGTGCCAGTTCATTAATTGGCGTGCCATCTTGCTTTTCGGGTGGACGCAGAATGGTGAAATGCACCAGATCGACCGACGGATCCGCCTTGAGCAGATTGCGCCAGGTGCGTTCGCCCGGATGGGGCTCGCCCGACACCAGCAGCACCCGCAAACGGTCACGGATACCTTTGATCGGAATAAGTGCGCGCTTGTTATTCAGTGTCAGGGGATGGGCACCCGGTGGCACGGATAATTCAACCAGATTTGGGCCACCATGGTTCAGAACAAAAGCAATCCGTGCCCGTTCACCCACTTTGACCCGCTGACCGATACCAGCAACACCATCTATGGACAACGATACTTCCAGCGGTGTGCCTTTGGGAACACCATCATCTTCCACGCGGACAACAACTTCGACCACTTCGCCCAAAATGGCGAATTTAGGTGCCTGTTCAATAATCAGCCGTCGGTCGGTTTCACCTTTGTTTCCAGTCAGCAATACATGCAGCGGTGCACCAAGACGGGGATTGTCAGGAACATCATGGACCTGTCCGTCCGTGATCATAAATATTCCGGCAAGCCGGTTATTGGGAATATCCGCCAGCATTCGGTTCAGCGGTTCAAACAGGCGTGTGCCATCTTCGCCGCTGTGATCGATAGAAATGCTGCGGGTTTCCAGCTGATCGACGGTTTTCAGTCTGGCCTGCAAAGCCTCTAGTGCCTGATCG
>CAISDR010000530.1 GCA_903884125.1 uncultured bacterium | reverse complement strand
CTGTGTATTGTCCAAATGCAAAAATGATTAGCGTCGGCAGTGCACAAAGTGTTTCCGAAAATGCATTCAGCTACGGCATATTTCAGAATGCTTTGCAGTTTCTATTGGTTTTGGCAAAAAATAAGTTTGTATATTATCCTGTGAACGAGAATGGCAGAAGGGCAAATGCACCAAGTTATTTTCCAGAAACAAAAGTGCTTAGCAAAGATGACAAGGTCAAGCTGAAAGCAATCTTCATCTCTGACGAGCCGGTGAATTTCAATCAATATTTTGGCTATTCAACGCTACCGTTTATTTATCTGAATGAAAATGCGCTCGGCGAGGACAATGGCGACCAGAATACGTTTCCAATCTTCCAGATGACCAATGGAACGATAGGGCAGAAAGCACAATGTATGAAGGTTTCGCTTGATCGCAAATCCGGTAATTTCAGTCTGTCAGATGCAGCAGAAACCGATGTGAATTTCAAATCGGAAAACCTAAGAGCCATTACATTTGATCAACGAGATCCCTATGATAACCATCTGAATTTACTCAATAAGATACTGACCGCGTATAATATTGATTTCCTGGATTCAGGCCATCATGCAAATTTGCTCGATCAAATGCAGCTTGGGCTGAAACGCGTTGATGATTCGATAGGTGAAGAAAGTGCCGGTGAAACATTTGGTAGGATTCTGGAGGACATCGCGAAGCGATGGCTCGACAAAGAGGAAAGGGAACGGCAGATCGCAAGCAATCTTGCCAGCAAAGACGGCTATTTAGGGGACTATAATATTGGCGCAGGGCTCTTTCTTAGCGAGAACAGTGCGTCCGAGACGAAGTATTATACCCTGCTGAGGACCTTGAATAAAAAAAGCATGAATCGGGCCGCGCATGCCGAGGTACGCATTTCGCTTTTGATTAACTTCCTGTTTGCAGTCAGTGCTGTGAGCGGCAATTCCGGTGAGCTGAAGACAATTCCCTTTTTTCCCCAAAAGTTCAGTGCATTCCAGGACGTCGCAGAACTTGCGAAAAAGTTTGTGGCTAGGGCTGGAGTCACGTTTCGCAATGAGGGTGGTCAGTTGGTTCTGTTTAGCTCAATGCTTCCATGCTACATGTGTGAAGGCACGATTGAATCCACCGAGACTGGACAGATATCGGCGATAAACGGTCGTTCAGTTAATCTCTGGTCTTCATATCTTGGCCTGCAAGCAAAAGGATTTATACCCACTGTCGCCACAACACTTTATTTTGATATTGATGCAGCCGTGCAATACCGGGAAATCGATGTGGTTGTGCCAAAAGGTTCTGAGAATAAAACTGGCATACAAGCAAACCAATCCCTGATGCGTTTTGCACAGATTGATCTGAATTCGTTCGTTCCGGACAATATTCAAATCTCCAGCAGTTTCGGTCCCAACGTACCGCTGCGTCCCCTGTCGGTTATGGATTGCGGTCAGTTGGGTCCATTGGTAGGATTGCAGAATGATGAGACCGCCATGCGCTATCGTTTGTGCGCCCGGGTCATGAGTGCCTTCGGCAGTTCCAGCGGCACGCAGAAGCTTGTGATGTGATGGTCAATTGTTTTGCGCGATCAGATGTAATGGTACCGGTTGCTGCTGTCGCTGAAGCGATACCGATGTCGCAGTCAGTTGGAAAGAAAGCGGCACCGGTTTTCCCTGCGCCGATCCGTCCGCATACAGATCTCTTTTCAGATCTGGATGCAGAGGCGCGACGTTGGGTTTTTGCATTGGGACGCGAGGTCATTCTTGAAAAAGGTGACGCGGTGATGACTCAGGACCGGAAATGCGGCAACTTCTATATTGTTCAGTCGGGCATGTTTGCGTTTCAGAAATGTTCTGAAAGTGGTCTGGTATTTGAATTGGGCCGTGCGCAGGCCGGGGAATTTTTTGGTGAGCAATTTCTGCTCGGTGATCGGCTGAGTGAGATTCAGGTTGTGACATTGGATCGTGCAGCAGTGCGTGTTTTTCGCGCCAGCGACTTTCGCAAGGTTTTGAATCAGTATCCATCAGTCGCCCGGCGCATGCTGGATGCGATGACAGCCCGGCTTAGCCACTTTGCGAATCTCAGCTTCGAACTGGCGACGATGAAGCTTGAAGTGCGGTTGCGCCGCATCCTGCGGGATTTGGCCCTGCAGGCCGATCAGCTTTTTGATGGCGGCATCATCCAGCCTGCGCCCAGACATGCAGATCTTGCGGCCATGCTGGGCACCACGCGCGAAGTCATCAGCCGGGCAATGATGATGCTGAACCGCAATGGCACGATTACCACCAGCCGCAAGCAGATCATTATCCGGTCAGCCCGCCTGTTATGTTTTGGCGACCGCACGATTGCCCTGGAATAGGGCAGGGGTGATCAGCTTTTTTCCCGGTCGTAATAATCAACGTCGGTTTCTGCCCGGAATAGTTTGCGCAAGTGTCGCTGACCGCGTTTACCGGCGGTCACCATAATTTTGCCGGAGTCCGGATATTCGCATGCTTCCAGTTCCACAATGGTGGACAGGGCCAGATAGCGCATTTCAACCTCACCCGTATTGATGATCTGATGTGCCACCTCCGGGCCACCGGGCGGGCAGGCAATGACATCATGGGCGCGGATCGGATAACGCTGGTTGCCAAAGCGCAACTCGCCGGTCCCTTCCAGAATAAGAAACATTTCTTCTTCGCCGCGATGATTGTGAAAGGGGCACTGGGCTTTGCCCGGCGGCAGTACAGTCAGATTATAACCCAGCTTCTGTGCGCCGATATGATCGCTGATCGACGCACGCGTGGATGTGTAAAACCCATAATCCTCCACGTCATCAAATTTCACATCGGCCAGATTCATGATCGGCTTTGGCATTCCTGTCACCTTTTATCTGCGGCCCGTGTCCAGAAAGTCCTGGGCGCTGAACCCTTCCGGGGCTGCGATTTCAACAATTGGGTCGTCACGGTCGTCAAATTCGGTGCGTAGTGCCCGGCTCATCACCGCATGCATGTCATACAGGCAGGTGATATAGGTCAGTTCCAGAATTTCCTCATCCGACAGATGTTTTTTCAGCGCCTCAAAAATGCCATCAGGCGTCCGGCCACCGGCCAGCACAAGGCAGTCGGTATAGGCAAGGGCGATACGTTCGATGGCCGTGTAGCAGTCGGCGGCCTGCCAGTGGGGAATGGCGCTGATGCGGGCTTCGCTGACCTTTAATCCGCGCAGGGATTTGCAATGCTGGGAAAATACAAACTGGCTGCCACGGGCAAAGCCCGCCCGTGTCTGGCACAATTCGCGCAGCACGGGATCAAGCCGGCGCGCCGGATTGCGATAGACGCCAAATCCACGAACCGCATGTTCAAAAATATCCGGCACCAGGGCAAAGACCGTCCACCAGTTCCCCGGTGTTCCAGTTGCCGTACCCGGCTGGGACACCGGGTCCCGTTCGCCGAATAGCAGGTTATACATGTTGGTGATGATGCCCTGTGGCGCATCGGCGCGTGATACCTGTCGCAAACGGGGCATGGGTTCAGACCTTTTCAAGCATGGGGGATATGGCAGCACGTGCCGGTTCATGGCGCACATCAGCCGCGGTCAGTGGCCGGGTAAAGGCTGCGAATTCCAGCATGATGCCATTGGGGTCCGTGAAATAGACTGAACGCACAAATACACCATCATTTATTTCCGCACTCACCCCCATGGGGCTGTCATCATGATTGACGACCACGGGAAAGGTTGGCACATCGGCAGCAATCAGGCGTTTGTGGCAGGCGTCCAGCTGGTCCAGCGGCACGGAAAAGGCAACATGGTTCATGGACCCCACAGCGGTCTTCGGGCTGCGCGGGAAATCGGCAACCGAAGCGATGCCGGGGGCAGCTGGCGGACCATCCGCCCACCAGAAAAATGCAACATAATTGCCGCCACCACAGTCAAAAAAGAAATGCTGGCCGCCATCGGGCAGGGCTACGGTTTTCACCAGCGGCATTTCCAGTATTTCGGTATAAAACCGCACCGTCTCGGCCATATCCCGACAGACAAGGGCCAGATGGTTGATGCCATTGGTGAACATGGTTGCCTACCCCCCATTCATTTCAATTGGGGAATATCATGCCCATAATGACGGATAGCTGCCAGCCCTTATTGAATGGCAAAGGCGCGCAGACTGCCGACCAGCAGAAAGGCCGGTTGCCCGCAGGTCTGACCTGAACCGCGCCACTGCTCGCGGGTCAGTTCGACTTCATATACCTGCTGGGGCGTCTGTGCATGGGTTGCATCCACCCTGACCATATTCCCGCGTATGGTTGCCCGCTGAATCGTGATCGGGATGGCGCTTTCGGCTCCCGTGATATTATTTGCAATGGTCACTTGATAGGGGCGTGCGAATGCTTCGGCCCTTGTGCCATTTGCCGGAACCAAACCTTCAAGCTTGAGCGGCGTGTTTCCCACCATCAGGTGTCCACCGTTAATCACCCCCTCAAACCGGTTGGCCCCGCCCAGGAATTTGTAGGCAAAGGCCGTGGCCGGGTGATCATAGACATCCTGTACCGCGCCCACCTGTTCTACACGCCCCTGATTGACCAGCACGATCTGGTCGGCAACTTCCAGTGCTTCATCCTGATCATGGGTGACAAAGATTGACGTGATATGCAGTTCATCATGGAGCTGGCGCAACCATTTGCGCAGTTCCTTGCGCACCTGTGCATCCAGCGCACCAAATGGTTCGTCCAGCAACAATACTTTGGGGCGCACGGCCAGGGCGCGGGCCAGCGCAATGCGTTGACGCTGGCCACCGGATAATTGCGCGGGATAGCGGTCTGCCTGCCAGTCCAGTTGCACCAGATTCAATAATTCGCGCACACGGGCGGTAATGTCGGCCTCACTGGGGCGTTCATCTTTTGCTTTGACGCGCAGCCCAAAGGCGATGTTTTCAAAAACCGTCATGTGCCGGAACAGCGCGTAATGCTGAAACACAAAACCGACCTGACGTTCGCGGGCATGAACCGCATCGGTGTCGCGGCCATCGATGATGATCCGTCCCTGATCCGGCCATTCCAGTCCGGCAATCACGCGCAACAAAGTTGTTTTGCCACAGCCCGATGGTCCCAGCAAAGCCACCAGCTTTCCCGGTTCAAGATCCAGATTGATATTGTCCAGCGCCCGGAATGATCCAAAGGTTTTGGAAACGCTTTGAACGCGAATGCTCAACTGTGGCCCTCTGCATGTTGATGGTGTGGCCTCAGCGCGCCGCGCCATTCCACAAATGATTTCAGCCCCAATGTCACCAGCGCCAGAAGGGCGAGTAATGATGCAACGGCAAAGGAGGCAGAAAACTGATATTCATTATACAGGATTTCAATATGCAGCGGCATGGTATTGGTCAGACCGCGCACGTGACCCGATACAACGGATACGGCGCCGAACTCGCCCATGGCGCGGGCGTTGCATAATATCACGCCATAGATCAGCGCCCATTTTATGTTGGGCAGCGTCACGCGCCAGAACATCTGCCAGCCGCTTGCCCCCAATACTAATGCTGCCTGTTCTTCTTCGGTGCCCTGTGACTGCATCAATGGAATAAGTTCACGCGCGATAAAGGGCACGGTGACAAATATTGTCGCCAGTACAATGCCGGGCAGGGCAAAGATCACCTTGATGCCATGGTCGCTTAGAATTGTGCCGAACCAGCCCTGTGCACCGAACAGTAATACAAAAACCAATCCCGCGATCACCGGGGACACCGAAAAGGGCAGGTCGATGAGGGTGATCAATGTCTGCTTGTGACGGAATTCAAATTTCGTGATCGCCCAGGCGGCTGCTACGCCAAATAACACATTCAGCGGTACAGCGATCGCAGCAGCAGTAAGGGTCAACCGTATTGCAGAGCGTGCTTCGGGTTCCGTAAGCGCAGAGACATAAAGGTTAAGTCCCTTGCGAAATGCTTCAATAAAGACAGCCGCCAGTGGCGCTATCAAAAACAGGGCAAAGAATCCAAGCCCAAGTGTCAGCACAATCGCCTTGACCCATGGCGGATCGCGGGTTGCCATGTTTTCTTCAAAACGGGTTTTGCTGATCAGATTCATGCCACTGCTGCCTTGCGCAGGCTGCGCCGTGTCCAGTCCTGCAGCAGGTTGATCAGTAACAGCAGAACAAATGAGATGACCAGCATGACTGCGGCGACGGCCGTAGCGCCTTTATAGTCATATTGTTCCAGTTTGGTGATGATGATCAGCGGTGTGATTTCGGACACAAAGGCCAGATTTCCCGCGATGAAAATAACCGATCCGTATTCGCCAATGGCGCGCGCAAAGGCCAGGGAGAAGCCTGTCAGGAGTGACGGCACTAGCGCGGGCAGGACCACGCGCGTCAATGCTTGTGCGCGTGTTGCACCAAGACAGGCAGCGGCTTCCTCATATTCGGTTTCAAGATCTTCTAAAACCGGCTGCACGGTGCGAACCACAAATGGAATGCCGATGAAAATCAGTGCAACCAGAATACCCAATGGTGTGAAAGCCACCTTGATCCCAAAGGCAGCAAGATATGATCCGAACCACCCGTTCTTTGCATAAAGTGCGGTAAGGGCGATGCCCGCCACCGCCGTAGGCAGGGCAAAGGGCAGGTCGATCAGCGCATCCACCAGTTTCTTGGCCGGAAAGGAATACCGCACCAGTGACCAGGCCAGCAGCAGGCCGAAAAATACGTTGATCAGCGCTGCAATAAACGCCAGCCCAAAGCTCAGGCGATAGGTTGCAACGACTCT
>CAISDR010000529.1 GCA_903884125.1 uncultured bacterium | reverse complement strand
GTCCGGGATTGCGCGCGGCGCCAGTTTTCCCCATGACAATCCGGCTCGCAATTTCATGCACACCATTGACCGTCAGATTGAACAACTGCTCAAGGCCGGTGTCGGCGACGTAGGGTTGGCTGATCTTGGCTTTGCCAATACAGATCCGATGCGCTTTGGCATAGACGGCAGGTTCGGGATAATCGCACCCGGTGGGGCGGCTCATCGCCCGGAAAAGCGCTGGCCGGTCCGGGGGTATGCCGAGGTAGCCAAGTATCTGTCCCGATACGGAATTTTGCCCATCATTATCGGCCACGGCTCCGAAGAAATGAACCTGGCCGAGATAATCAGGCAAACGGCCCCCGACGCACTGTCGCTGGTCAACAAAACTTCAGTCTTGGAGATAGCCGGGCTGATGCGTCATGCGACGGTCGCGGTGGGAAATGACAGTGGGCCAATGCACCTGGCTGCAGCGGCTGGCACACACACGCTAGTTTTGTTCGGGCCTGGTTCCGACCCGGCCCTTTGTGAACCAAAAGGGCGGAATTGCTTCATTATGCAGGTCGACTCCTTGGACCAACTTCCGGCTGACCGGGTAATCGCGGCCCTTCCTATCTGCGAATTATAGAAATCATTCTCCAAGTCTGTCAGTTTGGTTAATGTGGATTTCAGGTGATTCGTTGGGCTGGAGCGTCATGGTAACCTCTATTTTTGTCGCAGGTTTGCGCCGATCTTGCCTGTTTGGGTCAATCGGACTGCTATTGCTGGGCGCGCTGGCCGGTTGTTCGTCCAAAGCGCCTTACGCGCAGACCACGGCCATCGGGGGCAAAGGACCTGTGGATTTCCAGCAGGAACTGCCCGAGGACGTTTTCACAGTCCCAGAAATTCCCATTGCGCCCAATTGCGAGATAATCCGCGAAGATACCGTAATTGTTGGCTCCGACGACAATTGGACAGGTCAGGTCGTATTACATGGCCCTTATCGGGTCGCCCAGATGACCGAGTTCTACCGCCGGGAAATGCCCCGCTTTGGATGGGCCGAAACGTCTATTGTGCGGGCAAGGCGCACTGCCGTCACCTTTACCAAAGGTAAGCGGGTTGTCATTGTGCGGATTTCGGCAGTATCGAATTCCGAGGCCGAGGTTGACCTGGTGGTCTCGCCCAATGTGGCCGCAACAGATCCATTTCCGGTCACCCGTTCAAGCAGCAACGGACCTGTCCAGAAGACCCTGCCCCCGATCAGTGGCTCGGGATCTTCAAACGTGCCATCACCCCGTTCCAAGCCCTGAACGGGGGTGAAGCCGCGTCAAATCGGCTATTTTGGCTAAAATCGACCGTATTTAAACAAAAGCTCGCCCCGAGGCCCTTGGCGCTCGCACTTCTGATCGATACCCTGTAAAAGAACTTGCCCCTGATAGCCTGCTGGCAGATTATTTAGGGCTACCCTGTTGGGGTATTGGTGATTTTGACAAGTAAATGAAACACGTGCGCGCGCCCGTCTGCCGACTTCAAGCAAACAGGGCACGCCAATAGGAGGTTCTGGCCATCATCCGTCGACCCATTTCAGCGCCCCCAACCCGCGAGGGGCCGCGTATTAACGATATGATCAATGTGCCCTATGTCCGTTTGATTGACGAGACCGGTAATAACCGAGGGGTTGTTGCCACCAGAGAAGCACTGCTGGCTGCCGAAGATGCCGGTCTTGATCTGGTTGAAATCGCACCCGAAGCCGATCCCCCCGTGGCCAAGATTCTGGATTTTGGGAAATACCGTTTCCAGGAACAAAAACGTGTAGCCGAAGCCCGGAAAAAGCAAAAGATCATCGAGATCAAAGAGATCAAGATGCGCCCGAATATCGATGATCACGATTATGAAACCAAGATGCGTTTCATCAAACGGTTCTTCGAAGAAGGCGACAAGGTAAAGGTCACACTGCGTTTTCGCGGCCGTGAACTGGCACATCAGGAATTGGGCATGAACCTTTTGATGAAGGTCCAGACCGATGTGGCCGAAATCGCCAAAATCGAACAGACGCCCAAAATGGAAGGGCGGCAGATGACCATGGTCATGGCGCCAAAATAGGCCCAAAATTGCCGTTGTGCGGCTGCGGGCCATTTGGCCCGCACCCTTAGCCCCGTCCTTTTGGCAAAACAAAATGCCCCCATACAGGCCAGCTTGGGCCAGAGTGGCGGGTATCGTCTTTCCGTCCCAAAAAGAGGCCTGTTATGTCTGCATCCGCTCCGCCCAGTGCGCCAATCCAGATCAGCCTGCCGGATGGATCTGTACGCACCTATACGCGGGCGGTGACACCGGCTGAGGTTGCAGCGGATATCGGCCCCGGCCTTGCCAAGGCCGCCATCGGCGCGCGGGTCAACGGCGCCGCCTGGGATATTTTTCATGCCATCGATCAGAATGCGTCACTGAGCCTGATTACCAGCAAGGATGTGGATGCGGCTCTTGATCTGATCCGCCATGATACGGCCCATGTTCTGGCCATGGCCGTGCAGGAGCTGTTTCCCGGCACACAGGTCACCATTGGGCCGAACATCGATGATGGCTTCTTTTACGACTTCCATCGCGACAAGCCCTTTACGCTGGATGATCTTGGCATTATCGAAGCGCGGATGCGCGAAATTGTCGCCCGCGATCTTGCGACCCGCCGCGAGGTATGGGACCGCGCACAGGCCATCGCACGCTTTG
>CAISDR010000528.1 GCA_903884125.1 uncultured bacterium | reverse complement strand
TGCGACATTTTATAATTCCTGCTTCACTGACTCTTGCTGCTGCGATATTGACCGCCAATCCGGCCATTTCCGGGCCAGATCCTGCCCGCGGTCCTGTGGTTGTGGAACTTTTCACCAGCCAGGGCTGTTCATCGTGCCCGTCTGCTGATGCCGTGCTGGGCGAACTTGCCGCCCGCCCCGACGTTCTGGCATTAAGTCTGCCGGTCGATTATTGGGACAGTCTTGGTTGGAAAGACACCTTTGCCCGATCAGAACATACGGCCAGACAACGCGCCTATGCCGCGAAATTCAGGACCAACCGGGTTTACACACCACAGGCGATAATTGACGGAGTTATTGACGTGGTCGGCTCAAACCGGAACCAGATGACCGAACAGGTCAATAACAGGCGCGCTCTGCCGCAAAAACTGCACATGACGCTGGATAGCGTTGACGGTAAACTGGCGCTGACCATTGCGGGCAGCGCCGATTCGGCCGCACGCGGTGCCACGATATGGATTGCCAGTTACTGCAATCGCGGGCGCGTAACCGTCGGGCGGGGCGAGAACGGCGGTCGCACGCTGGACTATTGGAACGTCGTTACTGACCTGCACGCAATAGGCATCTATACAGGCGGCCAATTCGTGCAGGTGCTGGCCGACCAACCACCCAAGCCCGGATGGGGCATAGCTGTCATCGTGCAATCTGACGTCACTGGTCCGATTTTGGCTTCGGCATCTTTTCAAGGCTAGCCTGATTGGATCACAGATCCATCGCATCAGACCAATAATGGCACCAACCTGCCGAACCGGTGGCGCATGGTCCCTACGGGATCTTTGGATGCGCGGTAAGGATCGTCAATCATACCGCATCTGCTATATAATCTACTGAATATGGATCGATGGAGCCCGTCAGCATCGCCTGTCATACAACCAGCCCCTGGATTGCAATCAACTGGATAGAAAAGGGATTTCCTATGGTGTTCACACAGATAAAAGTTGGCGATCAGTTACCAAACTGCTCCCTCGCCACGCTTGTGAATGATGCGCCAAGCGAGGTTCGTCTCCATCAGCTGATGGCGAAAAAGGCAGTTGTCATTTTTGGTTTGGTTGGCGCCTATGTTCCCGCCTGCACCCGTCATCACGTGCCAAATATCCTTGAAGGAATTGATAAGCTGCAATCTGCCGGCATTGATCAGGTTTTCTGCTTTGCAGAAAATGATCCCTGGGTTTTAGACTCGTAGAGCAAAGAGGTCGACCCACGCTCCCGCATCAATTTTTTATCAGACGGCAATCTTGAATTTGGCTACAGGGCCGGGCTGGCCTTTGAAGGCACCGGACTGTTCTTGGGACGCCGGTCCAAACGCTTTCTTATTGTCGCAAAAAATCTGATTGTTCAGCGCGTTTCTGTCGAGACGGATTCAGGACAATTAACCTGCACGCGCGTTGACGACGCCCTGGCAGGGTAAGCTGCCCATCTATGGTATGCGACCCGTTAACATCAGCGCGCCCCAGGGTAGCGGTGCCAAAGACCCTCCTGGGGCCAGCAGCATAAGGGAAATCAGCGTGGATTTTTAGTTGGTTAATGGTGCTGCCGGACAGGATTGAACTGTCGACCTCTCCCTTACCAAGGGAGTGCTCTACCACTGAGCTACGGCAGCGCCGAGGCGATGGCTTGGGGCATGCGGCTAAGCGCGGACCACATGGCCACCGACCTTGGGAAGGCGGTTCAATTGCCACACATGAACCGGCGGCGCAAGTCTTTGACGACCAATATGGGCCAGCCGGGCCAGATTTTCCCCTTGGTGGCACCGCCAGGCACTGTGATTTGGTGGGTTTGCTCCTTTGGCTGGCCAAGGCAGGCCGCGACTACGGGCCGCAAAATCTGGTCGCGGTATTGTCGTCATTAATGGATTAGATTGGGCGCATGACTATCCGAAACCTTGATTTTGTCTTTGCACCCCAATCCATCGCCCTTATCGGGGCATCCCGCCGGGCTCAGTCGGTCGGCCATGCATTGGCTCATAACCTGTTTTCAGGCGGGTTTGCCGGGCCGATTATGCCGGTCAACCCGCATGAAACCGCCATTGAAGGCGCGCTGGCCTATGGTCAGGTCGATGACCTGCCGCTAGTGCCGGATCTGGCCGTCATTGCCACTCCGCCCGATACCATCCCGGCATTGATTGATAATCTGGGCAGGCGTGGAACAAAAGGCGCGGTCGTGCTGACCGCAGGCTTCGGGGAACTGGGACCAGAAGGCAAAAAGCTTCAGGCAGACCTGTTATTGGCAGCCAAACCTTATCTGATGAGGGTGGTGGGCCCCAATTGTCTGGGCATCGCCGTTCCCGGCATCGGCTTAAATGCCTCGTTCACGCCCGGGCATCCCTTGGTTGGGGAAATAGCCTTTGTCGCGCAGTCAGGGGCGGTCCTGACCTCGGTTCTGGACTGGGCAAAAGGGCGCGGCATCGGCTTTTCCCATGTGGTGTCACTTGGCGATATGGCCGATATCGATTTTGGCGACATGCTGGATTATCTGGCGGAAGCCCCCCATGTGCGTGCCATCCTGCTCTATATCGAAGCCGTGACCAACCCGCGCAAATTCATGTCAGCTGCAAGGCGGGCTGCCCGCCTTAAGCCCGTGATCGTGGTCAAGGCCGGACGCCGCGCCGAGGGGGCCAAGGCTGCGGCCAGTCATACCGGTGCTATGGCCGGTGCCGATGATGTGGTTGATTCGGCTTTCAGACGGGCGGGCATGCTGCGCGTCTACGAGCTGGAAGAATTATTTACCGCGGTTGAAACACTGGCTGCTGGCATCACGGTGACCGGCGACCGCCTGGCGATCATCACCAATGGCGGCGGGATCGGGGTCATGGCAACCGATTTCCTGATTGATCAGGGCGGGCGTCTGGCGGAACTGGCACCAGAGACGATTGACCAGTTAAACGCCGTGCTGCCTCGTTCCTGGTCCAAGGGCAATCCGGTCGACATCATCGGCGATGCCCCCGGATCGCGTTATGGGGCGGCGTTGAGCGCTGTGATCAATGATCCGGGTGTGGATGGCATTCTGGTGATGAATTGTCCCACGGGCATTGCCGATTCGTCTGATGCCGCCCATGCGGTGGTCGATGCTGCCGCAAAACCACGCGAAGGGGTCAACAAGGGCCGACCCAAACCAGCGCTGCTATCGGCATGGCTTGGCGGGCCAGCGGCGGTTGAAGGCCGCAAGGATCTGGTGGCCCATCATATCCCCACTTACGAAACCCCCGAACTTGCGGTACGCGCCTTTATGCATCTGGTGCGCTATCGCAAGAATCAGGCATTGCTGCGCGAGGCACCGGCCAATCTGTCCGGCAGCCTGACACCGGACAGCCATACCGCACGGACCATTCTGCAAAAGGCACTGGATGACGGCCAGGAATGGCTGACCGAACCTCAGGCAAAGGCGGTGCTGGCGGCCTATAACATTCCCATTGCCCGGACCGTTGTGGCAAAGACACCTGCCGGGGCAAAGGATGCCGCAACCGCCCTGATGGCCGAGGGGGTCAAAACCATTGCGGTCAAAATCCTGTCACCGGATATCACGCACAAATCGGATGTGGGCGGCGTGGCATTGGGACTGATGGGGGCCGATGCGGTTGAACAGGCTGCATCCGACATGCTGGCACGCATAGCGCGGGCCAAGCCTGATGCCCGGATTGAAGGATTTTCGGTTCAGGAAATGATCCGGCGGGCCGATGCCGTTGAAACCATTGTCGGCATGGCAACGGACCTGACATTCGGCCCGGTGATCCTGTTTGGTCAGGGTGGCACATCTGTCGAACGCGTTGGCGACAAGGCGGTGGCGCTGGTGCCGCTGAATGATCCATTAGCCCGCGACCTGATAGCCCAGACCCGCATATCCCGCGTGCTGGAGGCCCATCGCGGCAAACCGGCAGCCGATCTGGCCGCACTTAGTCTGACATTGACCAAGATTTCTCAGCTGGTAATTGATGCACCCGAGATAACGGAAATCGACATCAATCCATTACTGGTGGATGCCGATGGTGTGATCGCACTGGATGCGCGTATCCGGGTCAAGCCCGTGGTCGATGCCGGTCAGCGGCGACTTGCCATTCGCGCCTACCCACAGGCGCTTGAGGATAAGATCATAACGCCCCACGGGCAGCATTTCGACCTGCGCCCGATACGCCCCGAAGATGCGCCCTTACTACAAGACATGATTGAAAAGGTAACGCCCGAAGATTCACGCCTGAGGTTTTTTTCGGCAGTGCGCCATCTGGCGCCGCAAATGGCAGCCCGCCTCAGCCAGATCGACTATGATCGGGAAATGGCGCTGGTTGCAATTGATCCGCGAACCCCGAGTCCTGAAATTGTGGGCGTGGTGCGCATTACAGCAGATCCCGACGGCGAACGGGCCGAATACGCGGTGCTGGTAAGATCAGATCTCAAAGGCATCGGTCTGGGCTGGAAACTGATGAAACGCATTCTGGATTATGCCCGTTCACGTGGCATTTCACAGGTATTCGGCCATGTGCTGCGCGAAAACGCCACCATGATCGCTATGGCCAAGGAACTGGGATTCAGCGTTCATGCAGAACCCGACGATCCATCGATTGTAATGGTCACCTGCGATCTGACACCTGAGACAAAAGATACGCTGACATCTGGTCGCGGATAAGCGGCACAAGTTCATGCTTGTAGGGATAGGCTACCGGATCATCGTTGAGGTGAACCAGCATCGCGGCATTTGCTTCGAACACAATGACCCGGCCATCCGGCATCAGACCACAGTCGAGTCCGCCATAATCAAGGTCCATGGCCCGACCGATTTCACTGACAGCATTTAGTGCAGCGTGTGAAAACGTACTGGCAGCATCGCGCATGAAGCGTTCCTCTTCAGCGCATTTCCAGGCATCAACCGACATGCCCGCACGCCAATAATGGATCTTCCACTGATCCATAATCGCCAGATGAAAAGGATAGGGCTTTCGATTGATGAAAATGAACCGGTATTTCCGGAACCAGCCATCATCTGAACGAAAGTCCACATAGTCGGTCAGATAATAGTTATCAGCCGGATGCTGTTTCAGGAAATCGGCCAATTGGGCCGAATTTGATACCCGCTCCAGCGCATCGCCGCCATGGGTTCCGGCAGTGCGGACCAGTTTTGGATGCACAAGGATTTCCGGGTCATTGGCCATGCCTGACAATTCATCACAGGATAGGCGAATGGTACGGGGCACCAGCAGGCCGTTAATGCCTGTCACCATTTCGGCCAGTTGGTCGCGCCGCGTGCGCGGCAGCTTAGATGGTGGGTTCAATAACGCTAAAGCCGCCAGATCGGACCTGTTACCCAGAAACTCTGTAACTGCTGCAAAATCAGCAGATCCAACATCGGGATCGGCAACGGCATTAAAGACAAGATCACATGCTGGTAATTCAGCTTCCGGTTCACCAAGGCCCGGATAAATGAAGGTCATGTCAAACCGGGCATTGTCGAAGAGAAAATCCAACGGCAGATCAGCACCGTTTATCGAACACAGGAAAAGAATTCGGGCTTGAGGCGCACCCGTTGCAGGCACGCTAAGAACCCCGCCGCGCAAACGCATAGCTTCCATCTGGTGATCGCGCGCCCCGGCACTTTGTCCCAGGGCTTCGCGTATTTCCGCCATCAGTGCGTGCAGATCAGCGCGAAACGGTTCCGCGATCAGTAATGGCTGAACCAGCAACAGGGCCGATGCCGGATCATTTTGGGCAAGATGCGCCTGCGCCAGCAGGCGTGAGATATTCGCGTCATCTGGACTGAGTTCATAAGCCCGCGCCAGCGCATTCAGGCCCATCGCGGGCAGACCTGAATGCTGAAAAATCAGACCAATCGCCGCCCAGGCCGATCTGAAACCCGGATCAAGACATAGGCTGGAGATCAGCGCGTCTGGTAACGGCAGTCCGGTCAGCGGTGTCAATGCTATCGGCAAATCTGATTGACCCCTGATTCTTTGTGCTGGCTGCATGGAATTTATCGGATAGCATGGGTTGGAAACACCGGAAAGCCAAGACTGTATCCGGCACATATTTTGAAAGGTCAGATCATGTCAGGCATTCACTATCGGGCAATGGCCGTCCTGTTGGGTTCAACCCTTTGCCTGACCACAGGTCATGCGCTTGGCGCGCCCAGTGATGCCGAAATCGATGCCAGGGCCCGGAAGATCCATGCCCATATTCTGACTATCGACTCGCATGTGGATATCCCAAGCGACCTGACCGCCCCCGGCGTTGATCCGGGGGTGCGTACGCCGATGCAGGTTGATCTGGTGAAAATGGAAGAAGGTGGCCTTAAAGGCGCATTCTTTATTGTCTATATGGGCCAGACCAAACGCGATGAAGCGGGATATGACCAGGCCTATGCCAAGGCCATGACCAAGTTTGCCGCCATAAAGCGTATGACCGAGATGTATCCCAAGCGTATTGCGCTGGTTCATTCGGCATCACAGGCGCGCAAGATTGCCGCCAGCGGCAGAAAACTTGCCTTTATCGGCATCGAAAACGGCTATGCGATCGGCCATGACATTTCCCGTATTCAGGCATTTCATGCCCTGGGTGCGCGTTATATGACGCTGGCACATGTTGGCCATAATGACATTGCCGACAGTTCAATGGCCCGGCCCGATCTGGGCGACCAGCCCGAAGAACACCACGGGCTTAGCGCTTTTGGCCGCGACGTAGTGGCCGAGATGAACCGCGTTGGCATGATGGTTGACGTATCACATATTTCAAAAGCATCCGTGATGCAGGCTGTAGCCCTTTCGCAGGCGCCAGTGATTGCATCCCATTCGGCAGCCCGCGCATTATGTGATGTGCCCCGCAATCTGGATGATGAACAGATCCGGGCCATTGCAGAAAAAGGTGGCGTCATACAGACCGTGGCATTTGATAATTATGTCCGGCCCCTGGCGCCGGAAAAAGCAAAGGCAATGGCGGAAATTGCCAAGACCCGGATATCACGCCCTGGCGCCGATGATTTTGCGGCATGGCAGAGTTTCGAAGAAGCCCGCGCCAGCGTGGATGCAAAATATCCCAAGCCCGATGTGGCGGCATTTGTCGATCATATCGACTATCTGGTGAAACTGGCCGGAATTGATCATGTGGGCATCTCATCGGATTTCGGTGGGGGTGGCGGCATCACCGGCTGGAACGATGCGTCTGAGACATTGAATGTCACCCGCGAACTGGTACGCCGGGGTTATGATGAAAAACAGATCGCCAAGATCTGGGGCGGCAATGTGCTGCGGCTGCTGGGCGAGGTCGAAAAAGTCTCGTCTGATCTGAAAAAGCATGGCTGATGTCGGCACCCGGATATGACCAGGATATTGTTTCTTCACCATCAGCAGCGACGTCATTTCAAGGAGGAGCCTGGTTATAACGAGGTATTCAGGGTTTTCAAATCATCAGGCCATGACCTTGAAACCCGTGAATTTGTCTATCAGACAATTTTGCTGCGTCTGGCAGAACTGCATTTCACGCGCTTGCCTGAAACGATGGACCAGCTTGAAAGAATAAAGACCGCCTGGGTCGAGGCAAATGGCGCCTTTGCACCCATTCTGGAACAGGTGGTTGAAATCGAACACCCCGATATTATCGTAAATATAATGACATTCGGGACTCAGAGCATTCATCCCGAAGTTTTTGCGCTGCTGCGCCAGCGCGGTCACAGGTTCAAAACTGTGACTGTCTTTTTTGATCTTGAAGAATCTGATCCGCTGATCGTCCTGTGTCTGAAACTCAACCTGATGCATTCGGACCTGGTATTGCTGGCGGATGATTATTTCGCCTATCAGCGCGTGGTCGAACGACAGGGTGTATTTTCAGATGCAACAAATGTTGACCGCGCTTTATGGCTGCCATTTGCCGTTGATACGAAGGTGTTCACAAAGCGTGATCTGGAAAAATCGCGCGACATATCGCTGTTTGGTTCATCCGAAGGCCAACGTATTGAGTTTATCCGCCAATTGTCTGAAAATTTCACTAATCAGTTTGAACATCTTGGTGGCTATATGACCGGCGATACATTTTTGTCATTTGATGATTATGCCCGTGCCATCAATCAGTCAAAAATTATCGTCAACACCCAGACCTCAACGCGGCGTGATCAGGTCAAAGGTCGGGTCAAGGAGGTTTTGGCCTGCGGTACATTTTTACTGGAACAGGACACGCCCAACACGCGGCGCTTTCTGGAAGGATCGGGCGTCATACTGTTTTCTGATTTTGACGATCTGCGGAATAAAATCAGATATTTCCTGAACCATGAACGCGAACGTGAAGACATCGCGGCCAAAACTCGGCAATGGATGCTGGCGCGCTATTCACCCCAGATTTATGTTTCAAAAATTATTGAGGCATTGAATCGTTGAAGCACCTTCAAGCCTTGGGGTTGATGCGTTCCACAATCAGATGATAGGCCGCCAGCAGCACAGTGCCAAATGCCAATGCGGTCATGGCGCGATCAGGTTCAAGCGCTTCGATGGCAAACAATAAAAGCCAGGCGTTGAGAACAATCACCACCCATAGGGCGCGGTGATGATCAACACCATTGGCACCGCCCAGAACCTGCGCCAGACGTTGGTAGCTGTGCTGACGATGGGCACGCCATAAAACCTCGCCCGCGATCGCCCGGCGGATCAGCGTGATGGTGGCATCTGACCAGAAAACACCGTTGAGCAGGAACGCTGAAATCCACGCGCCCTGTAAAGCCATATCGATGGATAGAGCGCCTGAAATCAAGCCAAGGGGAAGCGAACCGCTGTCGCCCATAAATAGATGCGATGGCGGCCAGTTCCAGAATAAAAACCCCATCCCAGTCCCGCAAAGTGCTGCGGCCCAGATCATGGCATTGGGATCAGCGCCACCCATTACGCCGAAGGCAAGGCACGCACCAAGGCCAACAAAACCCATCTGGACGCCGGTGATACCATCAATGCCGTCCATGAAATTGGTAAGATTGATGACCCATATCCAGCCGACCCAGATCACAAACCGTTCAGCGACCAGGGGTATCATGTGTCCGGATAAGGACAGGTCCGCGGGAAGTGCCAGCACACAAAAACCAGCCAGTACCGCCTGAACCAGAAGGCGGGAGCGCGCCGATAGTGACCGCTGATCATCCAGAAAACCCAGCGCGCAAAGGCCGATGGCAGCGATTGCCAGAATCCCGGCCCTGATATCCGGCACCCCGAAAACCACCACTGATCCCAGAAGACCCAGCATCAGCGCCGGCCCTGCCCCACGCGGCTTGGGCGCCAGATGACTGGAGCGGTCATTTGGTGCGTCGATCAGCTGTCGGCGAACCAGCACTGGCAAAAGCCAGCCGGTAGCAAGGGCAGACAGTGCCATTGCCGTCAAGGCGGCACCGATGGGAATCAACATCATGTCCATTGGCCAATCTTGGAGCTTTGCGGCAACAAACCGCAAGCACCGATCGAGTGGTTTATCCGAGCCTTACAAACACCTGACCAACGGGGTTGAAGTCGCAAGCGGGGAGTGGCACACCCTATGAGATGCCTCATTCATACAGGATAGACCCATGTATTTTGTCGCCCATTGCCTTGATAAGCCGGGCAGCCTGAACACCCGTCTGGAAAACCGGCCAACCCATCTGGCCTATCTGGAGAGTCTGGGGAACAAGGTTGTGCTGGCCGGACCCTATCTTGATGCAGCCGGTGCACCCTGTGGATCGATGCTGCTGTTTGATGGTCCGGATCAGGCAAGCGTTGAAGCCTGGGTCGCGGGCGATCCCTATGCCAAAGCCGGTCTGTTTGCCCTGGTCGAAGTGCGTCCGTGGCGCTGGGTCATCAATCCGCCAGCCAGCGCGTAATAAGGGGAACATCCGGCGATGCGGTATTTTCTGATCAAATCTGAACCCGGTGTCTGGTCCTGGGACCAGATGGTGGCCGAAGGCGCCAAAGGCACGCATTGGAACGGCGTACGCAACCATCAGGCCGCCATCCACTTGAAAGCCATGGCCAAGGGCGACCGCTGCTTTTTTTATCATTCGAACGAAGAACGCCAGATTGTCGGTCTGGTCCAGGTGATCAAGACCGCCTATCCCGATCCCACAGATCCAGCGGGCCGCTTTGTCATGGTCGATGTCAAGGCGCAAAAGACGTTCAGGCGCCCGGTGACCCTTGGGCAAATAAAGGCTGAACCGCGACTGGCCCATATATCACTGGTCCGCCAGTCACGGCTATCGGTGATGGATATTGATGATGCGGCGGCCGCCCTTATTCTTGAAATGGGTGGTATGGGCTGATGGGCCAGCCGGCACCGGGCACCCGATTATGTGCGGTTACCGATCTGGGCGATCCGGGTGCGCGCGGATTTTCATTTGGATCGGGCCGGGATTTTTTTTCGCTGTTCATCGTCCGGCGTGGCGACAGGATTCTGGCCTATGTCAATCAGTGCCCGCACGCCTACACCACGCTGGATTATCCCGACGACCGTTTTCTGACCAGCGATGGCGAAGAAATTATCTGCGGTACCCATGGCGCGCGGTTTGATATTGACAGCGGTCGCTGCACCCTTGGCCCCTGCCTTGGCCGCAGACTTACCCCCTTTGCCATCACCATCACCCCAGACCAGTTTATCGAAACGGGATAAGCTGGTGCGATTGATTTCAGGCAAGACATAACATATTGTAGTTACATGTGACCTCATAAAATGAGAGCCAGGATGCGGACTATCAATCTGAGAGAGGCAAAGGCTGGCTTTTCAAGCCTGGTTGATGGTGCCATTCGGGGCGAGATGGTGACAATTACCCGACATGGCAAAGCGGTCGCGGCACTGGTCTCAGTCGAAGCTGCCGAGATTGCACGCAAAACAATTAAAGGCAGACGTTCCGGCTTTGTCACTTATCTGCAGACATTTCCCGGTGGCGCGTTTGAACGTAACGCCACGGCTGCGCGAAAGGTTAAACTTTGAGCGGGTTTCTGCTCGACACTAATGTCCTCTCGATGCTGTCACCGTCACGCTCAGATGCTTTAGAAGGATTTCTCAACTGGCTTGAGCGAATGGACGGCGAAGGGCGGGTTTTTATATCTGTCGTGGCAATCCATGAGATCGAAAAAGGGATCGCACTGCTGGCGCAAAAAGGTGCCCGGGCAAAAGCAGCGAACCTTAAAATTTGGCTCGGCGGCCTCGTCGCAAACTATGCCGACAAAATTATTCCGTTTGATACATCTGCTGCTGCATTGGCCGGTCGGTTGGAAGCAAAAGCCATTTCAGCCGGATATGATCCGGGGATGGCAGACGCGATGGTTGCCGGAATCGCAAAGGCTTATGAACTGAGGATCGTAACCTTGAACACAAAACATTTTTTACCATTTGAAATTGACGTGGTATCCCCCAGTGAAGCGGTGCAACTAGGCTAGTCGGAGAGAGCCCTTCCTGCCACGGTAAACTGCCGAAAATCATCAATCAGCGCCAGGCTGGCGGATTGCAAAAGCTTTTCACCGTCAGCGGCATTGGCAAGCGCGGGGTTGGACCCGATGCGGCCATCGGGAAAACGCGCGCGGTAATCCTGGGCATTCCGGATCGGACCATTGGGTGCGACCAGCGGCTCTAGCGGTCGCGCTGCCAGACGTGCCTCGGCATACAGATATTGCGTGATGGCAATTTCCGATGGCGTGGCATGATGTCCTTCGGCCTTTGTATAAAGCGCCTCACGCATCTGTGTGACCGGTTCAAATTCCCACCAATTGCGCAGAACCATTTTGGGGGCCCGCGATCCAAGTTCCCCTTCCAGGGTCTGAAAGCTGCGCCGTATCGCCTGAATATTGCCGCCATGACCATTGAGCACATAGATGTGATCAAATCCGTGGGTGACCAGCGATGTGATCCATTCACAAAGCGCCGCCATAAAGGTTCCGGCAGAAAGGCTGATGGTGCCAGCGAATGCCATGTGATGGGCTGCAACTCCAATACTGAACGTCGGCCCGATCAGCAGATCATCCAGATCGCCCGCCCGTCGGGCCACCGCCTCGGCCACAAGGGCATCTGTGCCCATTAGTCCGGTAGGGCCGTGCTGTTCAACAGACCCGATGGGCAGAACGATGGCGCGGTCGGACTTAAGCCTTTCATCCACCTGCGGCCATGTCATCAAATCAAGACGCATTGTCAGTTACTTTTTGAATTGGCGTTAAGATCAGGACATACCATAGTCCGATCCGGACAGCCCCCGATAGTGAGATATGGACCATGACCGCCGCAAGCCGTTTCCGACAGATTGCCGAAGCCCATGTATTGTTCATGCGCGAGGGGCAGACCCTGCTGCTGCGGCGGTTTCAGACGGGCTGGCGCGATGGGTATTTTTCTGTGGTTGCAGGTCATGTGGAAGCGGACGAAACCATAGCCCAGGCGGCCATACGCGAAGCCCGTGAAGAAGCGGGCGTTGTCATTGAACCGGATGAACTGGAACTGGTGCATGTGGTCCATCGCAAATCAGATTCCGAGCGCCTGTCATTTTTCTTTCTCGCCCGGACCTGGGATCCCGAACCATTTAATGCAGAGCCGCACAAATGCGACCTGATGGATTGGTTTGACCTTGATTGCCTGCCGCCCAACATGGTCGATTATGTGGCTCAGGCGCTGGCCCGGGTAAATGAGGCCCAGCCTTACTCGGAATTTGGGTGGAATCCTGCCACTTTCAGTTAGGGGCCACTTGATCCGGATCAAGGACCCGGTTCATTATCCCCCGCATAAACGCAACCAACGTGCGACAAACCGTCAACGCATCCCAGAAGAGATGCGCCCTAGCGATCCAAACAAGCCAACAGAAAATTCGGAAACGTATCAGGAGAGTAAAATGTCCCAGCCGGAAATCTTCCCCGTGCCAGCACAATGGGCGGCCAGCGCCCATGTGAATGCCCAGCAATATACCCTGATGTACGCACGGTCGAAGTCCGACCCGCAGGGCTTCTGGGGCGAAATGGGCAAGCGGCTGGACTGGATCAAGCCTTATACCATCGTCAAGAACACGTCGTTTGATCCGCATAATGTCTCGATCAAATGGTACGAAGACGGCGTTTTGAACGTCACGTCCAATTGTATCGACCGCCATCTGGCGACCAAAGCCAATCAGACTGCCATCCTTTGGGAAGGCGATGATCCAGATGCATCAGCCGCCATCACTTATGGCGAACTGCATGACAAGGTCTGCCGGCTGGCCAATGTCCTGCGGGCGCAGGGAGTCAAAAAAGGGGACAGGGTCACCATCTATCTGCCGATGATCCCGGAAGCAGCCTATGCCATGCTGGCCTGTGCACGCATCGGCGCGGTTCATTCGGTGGTCTTTGGTGGATTTTCACCCGACAGTCTGGCCAACCGTCTGGAAGACTGCGGTTCAAAAATACTGATCACCGCCGATGAAGGCCTGCGCGGTGGCAAGCCCGTGCCGCTTAAAACCAATGCGGATGCCGCATTGGCAAAGCTGGCAGACCCCGTCACGATGATCGTGGTCAAGCGTACGGGTGCCAGGATACCGATGACCGAGGGGCGGGATATCTGGTATGATGATGCCATGGCCAAGGCATCGCCCGATTGCGCGCCGGAACCGATGAATGCCGAAGATCCGCTGTTCATTCTCTACACCTCGGGATCAACCGGCCGCCCCAAGGGTGTTCTGCACACCACCGGTGGTTATCTGACCTGGGTGTCGATGACTCATGAAATGGTTTTCGACTATAAGCCCGGCGATATTTACTGGTGCACGGCGGATGTGGGCTGGGTCACGGGCCATTCCTATATTCTCTATGGTCCGCTTGCCAATGGTGCGACCACGCTGATGTTTGAAGGCGTGCCCAGCTATCCGGATGCCTCGCGCTTCTGGCAGGTGATCGACAAACACAAGGTCACGATTTTCTATACCGCACCGACCGCGATCCGCGCGCTGATGCGCGAAGGCGAAGACCCAGTGAAGAAAACCAGCCGCGCCAGCCTGCGCCTTTTAGGATCGGTGGGCGAACCGATCAATCCGGAAGCCTGGCTGTGGTATCACCGCGTGGTCGGCGATAACCGCTGCCCGATTGTTGATACATGGTGGCAGACTGAAACCGGTGGCATTCTGATTGCTCCATTGCCCGGTGCCACCGATCTTAAACCGGGTTCGGCGACCAAGCCATTGTTTGGCGTGTTCCCGGAAATCGTTGATGCCGATGGCAAGGTGCTGGAGGGGGCGTGCGAAGGCAATCTGGTGCTGGCCGATTCCTGGCCGGGACAGATGCGGACCGTTTTCGGCGATCATGAACGCTTTGTGCAAACCTATTTCATGACCTATCAGGGCAAGTATTTTACCGGCGATGGCTGCAGGCGTGATGCAGACGGATATTACTGGATCACAGGCCGGGTCGATGACGTGATCAATGTCTCGGGCCACCGCATCGGCACAGCCGAAGTGGAAAGCGCGCTGGTCGCCCATCCCAAGGTCG
>CAISDR010000527.1 GCA_903884125.1 uncultured bacterium | reverse complement strand
GCCCTGTCCATCGCTCAGGCAATTGAGACCCTGTCGCCGCTCATTGAGGCCCGCGATCACAATCGCCTGTCACTGGCGTGCGAGGATTGCGTGCGCGAGGTCAGTGCCCTGATCGAGCAGGCCAGTGGCATCATTCACGGCGACTATGCCTATGCGGCGCAGGCAGATATTGACCGGCTCATTGCCGAGGACTGATTCTGGCCCATAACCGGTCATGCAGGGTACCGATCTGACGGACCACACGGTCAGTGGAAAACCCGTCCGACACATGACGGCGCGCCGCTGCCCCGTATTGTGCCCTGAGTGGCGCAGACTGAGCCAGCCGCACCATCGCATCAGCCAGCTTTTCAACATTATCCGGGGGCACCAGAATGCCGGTTACCCCGTCAACCACCAGATCGCGAATACCCGCCACATCCGTGCCGATAAGCGGGCGGCCGCTGGCGGCCGCCTCAAGCAGAGCCTTGGGCAGGCCCTCGCCCCCCCTTGAAGGCAGAAGGGCTATATCGGCCTGCGCCCAGATCGCCTTGATGTCCGACCGGTGTCCCAGCCATTCAATGCCGGGATCAGTGGACCAGGCATTCAGATCATCAGCACTAAGGCCCGACGGGTTTGTCTGATCCACAGGTCCCACCAGCTGCAGACGCAGATTAGCCCCTCTGGCACGAGCAATCTTTGCCGCTGCAACCGCCAGATCCACACCTTTGATCGCCAGCATGCGCGCAACCAGTGCGATGATAGTTTCATCGCCATCTCTTGCCGGGCAATCGGGATATTGGGCGATATCTATGCCGGCCCCCGGTACAATTTCACAGCTGGCAGGGTCCCGCCCGATCAACGCGCACAGCCGGTCACGATCATCGGCGTTCTGGAAAATCATTGTGATATTGCGACCGCGCAGCAACAGTCGGGCGGCCAATGAGAACACCGCGCGCAGAATCCGGGCACGCGGGGTTGCCGACGTGAACATATAGCCCAGACCGGCAATCGCATTGATGATCTGTTCGACACCGGCGAGGCGCGCGGCCATGGTTCCCAGCAGTACCGATTTCAATGCCACATGATGAACCATCACGGGCCGCGATTTTCGATAAAGACCAAACAGCCTGACAAACGCTTTAAGATCACCAAAATTCGGCAGACCCCGCCGCCATGGCAGATCAAACGGAATAATTCCCTTTGCCTGCATCGCCAGACGACCTTCGCTGAATCGCGTGGCAAGGGTTACTTCAAATCCCCGGGCCATGGCGTCTGTTGCCAATGGCACGCGGTGGGACTGAAAATACCAGTCCTCGGTAATCAAAAAGATCAGCCGCTTTTTCGGCCCCGCCAGTTGTGCGCGCAATCTGGCTGCCGCTGCCTCCAGAACTGCAAGGCGCTGCTGGTCATTGCCAGTGACGTTATGCGGTACCGGCGTTGAAACACCGGCATGATTGGCGACTTCCAGTGGTGATTTTTGCAGCACCCGGGCAATCACCGCTACCTCAGAGGCGGATAATTCACGCTGATCTTTCCAGATTTCGGCCATGGCCTCTTCATCAAGGCCAAGTGTCAGCCCCAGTCGCACTCTGTCCGAGCCAATATCGGCAAGAGCCCTGTTGAACCATTCCTGATCAAAAAATAGTGCCATAAAATCTAAGCCACGTTCCTGCAAATTCTGAACCGCATTCAATGAGACTTGCCAGATGCGACAGAAAGGCGTTTTCTGCTGGCCCCTGAAACATGCGACCGGAATCTAGATGCACCACTGGGACGCTGCGGTCGAGAGTTTTCTGTTGAGCTTTCCCGCGCTGTTTTCCATCGTCAACCCGTTTGGCGGTGCCCTGATCTATGCGCAGGTCACCCGCCACTGGAGCCGCGACACAAGGGTTCTGGTGGCCGCCCGTATCGGTATCTTTTCATTTATGGTGATGGCTGGCGCCTTGTGGGGCGGGGCCTATATCCTGGGATTTTTCGGCATATCGCTGGCTGCGCTGCGCATTGCTGGCGGGTTTGTTGTGGCTGATACCGCCTATCGGCTGTTATCAGCACCCGAGACTCGCGAAGCACGCAAGCAGGAACAGGCATCCGGTGATCTGGACCCTGCCGATAGCGCGCTGTTTCCGCTGACCGTTCCATTCACCGCCGGACCGGGAACCATATCGGTCGCCATAGCACTTGCAACGAACCATCCCGCAGATCCCCAGACACTTGCCATTAGTATGATTGGTGACGGTCTGGCGGCGGCAGCCGTGGCATTACTGGTGTGGCTAGCCTATATGGGTGCCGACTGGCTGGTTTCAGCCTTTGGTCCATCCGGTGCCCGCACGCTGTCGCGTGTCTCCGCATTTTTGTTGCTATGTATCGGTGTTCAGGTTCTGCTGGGTGGTGTGAAAGATGTGCTGGGCCACTAAAAATTTTTAAGGAAAACAGATGAGCTTGCGCCATATTGCAGCGATGACTGTATCGGTTCTGCTGAGTATCAGTGCACTCGTGATGGCGCCGATCGCCCGTGCTGACCTGCCCGATGAAATTCCGGCAAAATTCACACCCAAGACCGATACATTCGATTATGCGCGCAGGTCGGTCATGATCCCTATGCGCGACGGCGTGAAGCTGAATACGGTCATCCTGATCCCCAAGGGGGCACAAGGTGCACCGATCATTCTGAACCGCACGCCCTATAACGCGACGAAAAAATTATCGCGCAGCGACAGTCCCAATCTGGCCGATGTGGTGCCGCATTTTCTGGATACCGCGGCAGAAGCGCGGTTCATCATCGTAAGCCAGGACGTGCGTGGCAAATACAAATCCGAAGGCAGCTATGTGATGACACGGCCGGTCATTGGCCAGATGAACGGATCAGATACCGATCATGCAACGGATACCTATGACACCATCGACTGGCTGGTGAAAAACCTGCCCGAGTCCAACGGCCGTGTTGCCATGATGGGTGGCAGCTATGAAGGTTTCACCAGCCTGATGGGGACATTAAATCCACATCCGGCGCTGAAAGTATCCATACCCTTTGCGCCCATGGTGGATGGTTGGATGGGTGATGACTGGTTTCAAAATGGTGCATTCCGACAGACCGGCACGCTGGAATTTATCTACGGTCAGCAAGCGACCCGATCCAGCGATGAAAGCTGGTGGACCGGACAGCGCGATGAATATGCTGAATTCATGCAGCAGTGGTCCGCAGGCGACATGGCAAAGGCCAAGGGCATCGAAGGCTTAGGTTTCTGGAAACTGGTCAGCGCACATCCGGCCTATGATCATTACTGGTCGGATCAGGCGTTGGATAAATATTTCGCCAGACAGCCCATCGGCGTGCCGATGATGATTGTATCTGGCCTGTTTGATCAGGAAGATATTTATGGTGGTCCGGCGCTTTATCGTGCGCTGGCATCCCGCCCGGATGCAGCAGGAAGGCTATTCCTGGTCATGGGGCCGTGGAATCACGGTGGCGGTCGGCGCTTTGGCGGTGATATCGGCCCGATCCGCTTTGGCGGCGATACAGCTGTTACATTCCGCAGGCAGGTTTTGCAGCCCTTTCTGGAACATTACCTGCTGGATGGGCCAAAGCCTGATCTGGCACCCGCGACGATATTCCAGACCGGCACCAATCGCTGGCAGAATTTCACGACCTGGCCCATAGGCTGTGCGAATGGCTGCGCGGTTAAAAACCGTCCCTATTTCTTGCAAGCCAGAGGCGGTCTTGGACCGCTGAACCCAGGCAATGCCGGATCGGATTCCTATACATCCGACCCGGCAAAACCGGTCCCCTATATCCCGCGTCCCATTCCAACCGGCGAAGAGTCACGCTGGGGCGAATGGCTGTTGATCGATCAGCGCTTTGTCGATGGAAGACCTGATGTGCTGACCTATGTCACCGACAGATTGACCGCAGCTTTGACCATTTCAGGCGAACCGATTGCCAGACTGTTTGCGGCGACCAGCGGCACGGATGCCGATTGGGTGGTCAAGCTGATTGATGTGTGGCCGGATCAGGATATCAACCGCCCAGTGATGGGTGGGTATCAGCAGATGATTGCGGCCAGCATTCTGCGCGGGCGTTACCGCGAAGATTTTGCCAATCCCAAACCACTGACACCGGGCAAGGTTCTGGAATTCAATGTGCGCTTGCCGCACGCCAATCACGTATTCCTGCCCGGTCATAAAATCATGGTGCAGATTCAGAGCACTTGGTTTCCGCTATATGACCGCAACCCGCAGACTTATGTGGAGAACATCTTCTTTGCTAAGCCCAAGGATTACGTCACGGCGGTTCAGACCATTCATCATTCAAACAGCTACCCAAGTGCTGTTGAATTACCGATCGTGAATTAATCGCGGGTGCTGGCCAGAAATTTTCGGACTAACGGATCAAGGGGACCAAGCCCCTTATAGTCCCTGAATGTCTGGCCAGCATCACCCATCACCTGATCCCACGCCATTTCAAAAGCATGAAGCCGAGTTGGATGGGCGTGCAGCCAGTTTAGGTCGTGACGCCAGATCCGTATGGTGAATAATATGCCTCCAGTTTTTGGCAGGCGGCGCAGGGTTTGGCGTTCCATCCGCACGAACAGGGCTGAACCAGCATCCGCAGCCATAATGGAAGCTTGGTCGGCACGCACCGGTTTCGAATCGGGCAGGAACAAATCGCCGGATGCGACAACCGACCAGTTGCGACGTTCCACAATCTGGTCAGGCTTTAGCGCGTCAAAAATCCGGCTGACCCGCCCCAGCAATTTGTCACCAAATCCGCTGACCGGATCATGCAGTTGGCCCAGTGATTTCCCAATCACCTCGCCCGCGTGAAAAAAGCTGGGCGCGCACAGGCTGGCAGCGGTTAGAACCCATGCACCATCGACCTGTTCCATTAGACACAGATCGTCATCCACCAGCCCTGCCGCCCGACGCAGCGGCGGTATGTCCGCATTGGCCGTTACATCAACCCCAAAATGATCAGCCATCATTGACCAGACTTCAACTTGCCCAGGCCGAGACCGATCCGTGGCGCCCCAGCACATATCGGGATGATCGGTGAATGTCTGTGCCTTGCGGATTGCCGGGTCTCCATCAACGTTGGCGGAACCTTCAAACCAGGCATCTAAAGAAATTGGTGCCAACCCAATTCTAAACAGATGAGCGTCCGAATGGGCATAGGCTGCCGGGAAAGGCGTAGTGATCATTTGAATTGGAAGACGCGTTTGATATCCAAAATCACAGGCCCACCAGCAGATAATTTTGACGATGGTTGATCAAGCACACTAACGGGACTCAACGTGCCTCTTGAAATTATCCAGAATGGTCTGCCAACCGGCGCGCTGCAATTCAATCGGATGCGTCTCTTCTGCATCAAAAGTTTGCTGCAACGTCACACTATCGTCGTTGACAATAAACTGTACCACAGCGGTACGATCACCAAAGGCTGTTTCGATCAACTGGTTGTCGATGATCTTGGTATAAGTTCCAGCAAAATCAAATCCTGCGCTGCCATCCTTGGCTTCCATTCGGGAAGAAAACGCGCCACCCACTCGTAAATCAACGTTGGCGCGGATCGTATGCCAGTCTGGCGAACCGGAATTCCACCTGGTGATATCGTCCGGTGTATTCCAGGCACGCCAAACTTCAGCAATGGGAGCTGCAATTTTTATCTCAATGGTGATTTTCTGAGTCACTGCTTTTCTATTGCCTTGGTATAAGCCTGTTCGGAAGGTCGCTGGAAAAATCGAAATCGACTAATTCCCGATGGTTGATTTGCAGGGCGATGGCCTTCCCGCCCGCAAAACGAATAGGCAGATGCATATATTGACGCACATTCGCACCCGCAGATTTATATCAAAAAGCCCCGGCCTTATCCAGACCGGGGCTTTTCTAATTTGTCCAGCGGCGGCAACCGCCAGTCTGTCTTAAGCCTGTGCGTCGGCACCTTCCGGCGGCGGCGTGGTGGCTTTCATGGACAGGCGGACCTTGCCGCGATCATCCATGCCCAAGAATTTCACTTTGACGATGTCGCCTTCCTGAACCACATCGGTGACTTTCTGCGGGCGTTTCCAGCTCAGTTCGGAAATGTGAACCAAACCGTCTTTCTTGCCGATGAAATTCACGAATGCGCCGAACTCCATGATCTTGACCACTTTGCCTTCGTAGATTTCGCCCATTTCGGGTTCGGCCACGATATTGCGGATCATCTGCATGGCCTTGGCAATGGCCTTGGGATCGGCGGCGGCGATCTTGATCGTGCCGTCGTCTTCGATGTCGATCTTGGCACCCGACTGGGCAACGATGTCCTGAATGACCTTACCGCCTGATCCGATCACTTCCCGGATTTTTTCTTTCGGGATCGAGATCGTTTCAATCTTGGGCGCAAAATCAGACATCTGGCCGCGTGCGGATGACAATGCCTTGGCCATTTCGCCAAGGATATGCATGCGCCCGCCCTGTGCCTGATCAAGGGCAACCTTCATGATCGCTTCGGTAATACCGGTGATCTTGATGTCCATTTGAAGCGAGGTGATACCAACATCGGTACCAGCCACTTTAAAGTCCATGTCACCCAGATGATCTTCATCACCCAAGATGTCGGACAATACCGCATGGCGCGATCCTTCAAGGATCAGGCCCATGGCGATACCGGCAACCGGACGCACCAGCGGCACACCGGCATCCATCAGCGACAGGCTGGCGCCACACACGGTGGCCATGGATGACGAGCCATTGCTTTCGGTGATTTCAGACACGACGCGCAAGGTATAGGGGAACTTTTCATGTGGCGGCAATACCGCGCGCATCGCACGCCATGCCAGCTTGCCATGACCTACTTCGCGCCGGCCGGTAAAGCCTGTGCGACCTGTTTCACCCACTGAATAGGGGGGGAAATTGTAGTGCAGCATGAAATGTTCGTGATAGGTGCCTTCCAGGGCATCGATCATCTGTTCATCATCACCGGTGCCAAGCGTTGATACGACCAGCGCCTGGGTTTCGCCACGGGTGAACAGGGCCGAACCATGGGTACGCGGCAACACGCCGACTTCGGCAACGATGGGACGGACGGTTTTAACGTCGCGGCCATCAATGCGGATGCCGGTGTCGAGGATATTGTTACGCACAATGTCCTTTTCCAGCTTTTTAAACAGACCGGCCAGCGTATTGCCGTCTGCTTCGGATTCCGGGAAGCTGGCAACCAGACTGTCGCGCACAGCGGCGATCTTGGTCTGGCGCGCCGTCTTGACCGGTTCGGCATAGGCTGCGCGCAGGGCTGGGCCAGCCACTTCCTTTACCTTGGCGTAAAGGTCGGATTTGTTTTCAACCGGCAGGTCCCATGGCTCTTTCGCGGCGCGTTCGGCCAGCGAAATGATCAGGTCAATGACCGGCTGCATCTGCTGGTGACCAAACATCACTGCACCCAGCATGACTTCTTCGGACAGTTCTTTTGCCTCGGATTCGACCATCAGCACGGCATCGGCTGTACCCGCGACCACCAGATCAAGCTGGGTGTCTTCGATGTCATCCAGCGTCGGGTTCAGGATATAGGCGCCGTTCTTGTAACCAACGCGCGCGCCGCCGATCGGTCCCATAAAGGGAATGCCCGAGATGGTCAGGGCAGCGGATGCCGCGATCATGGCCACCACGTCGGGATCGTTTTCCAGATCATGGCTGAGCACGGTCACAATGACCTGGGTTTCATTGCGGAAACCCTTGGCAAACAGCGGACGGATCGGACGGTCGATCAGACGCGAGGTCAGAATTTCCTTTTCCGACGGGCGCGCTTCGCGCTTGAAAAAGCCACCCGGAATCTTGCCGGCGGCATAGGTCTTTTCCTGGTAATTCACGGTCAGCGGGAAG
>CAISDR010000526.1 GCA_903884125.1 uncultured bacterium | reverse complement strand
CTGGTCAAGGTCAATCAGATCGGCACGCTGACTGAAACTTTTCAGGCGGTTGATATGGCCCATCGCGCCGCCTATCGCGCGGTGATGTCTCACCGGTCGGGCGAGACGGAAGATTCCATCATCGCCGATCTGGCCGTTGCCACCAATTGCGGTCAAATTAAAACCGGCTCGCTGGCCCGGTCCGACCGGCTGGCGAAATATAATCAGCTGATCCGCATCGAAGAAGAACTTGGTCCCGTCGGAATCTTTGGTGGCAAGTCGGCGCTGGGCCGCTAGGCCGCTCCTGCGCTGCTCACTTGTCCAGCGCGGGCACCTTGCGGTTCGAGCCGAAACGGTAGTCGAGCCAGAACAGTTTGGCCGCATCCTTTTGCCGCTCGATCACAGCCTCGGACGTGCGTTTGGGGTTAGCCCCCAGCGCCAGCAGTAATTCAACCACCGCGCGTTCCGCCTGTTCGGCGATCCAGAACAGGCCGGGATATTCCTCCAGGATACTTGACGCCGGGGCATACATGATGGCCGGACGGTCGATTTTTATCGTGCGGAAGGCATCATGCTGGTGGGTGCGGATGATCGCTTCAAACCGGGCCGGAAAGTTGATCAGGCGGTTTACATCCGGCATGGTCCGGTCGCCCACCATATGCTGGCCGATCAGTTCGGCAACGCCGGGTTCCTGCAACAGAGCTGCAACCTTGCCAAGTGATGGTTTGTTTTGCCCCGTGGGCTCCAGCATCAGATTCACATAATGGAGCAATGACCGCATCAGTCCGCCAAACACCAGACTGACCCCCAGCGCACGCAGCTCGGCCAGACCACCGACCTGTTTTTCGTAATTATCCAGCAGATGTCGCAGGACGATCGAATTGCCAGCGGTTTCGTCCAGTTGCCGGGCGCTGTCGATGACGCGCTTGGCCATTTCGCGGGTCGCGGGGGTGACGGGCGGAAGCATATCGGAATACCTGTCTACCAGTTGCCAAAGGGGCTCGGGCAGGGGAATGCCCTGACCGATACAATCCATAGCATGTTAGACGGATTCGGCCCTATTTAAGAAGAGGCCAGCCCACATTGGCCGCTAAATTGATCGCGGACAGGCCGGCAGACGGCGCAAAACACCGCTGCACGGCCGTTATGCCCATTTCGGATCGATCAATGCGTCAGATAGGCGGGGTCGGGTTCCAGCAGGGCCGCGATTTCCGCGCCAATGGCTTTCCAGTCAACGACTGAACCGGGAAGGCCCAAAGACTCAATTGCGGAAATGCGCTGGGCCACATTGGCGGGGGCAACCTCCTGGTGACATTCCACCATGTAAGAGGCATAGTCGCGTAATTCCTGGGCGTAGTCTGCGTTGGTCATTTTGATCTCCAGCCGTTTTGGTTGCGCGATCCTTTTGGATCTGGGACTGACCTTAACGTCTGAATCTGAATCAATTGCTAACGGCTAACGCACCAGAAAATAGGCGGCCGCCCCACCAACGGCCAATAGGCCAAGGATAAGGCCCCAGCGCTTCACCCCCGCCAGATTCGCGGGATTGTCATTGGCAATTTGTTGGCGCAGGGCACGGCCCGTAGCGGGGTCCATAAAGACCGATACCGCGGGCGTATGATCGTCGTCCGGGTCCTGATGATCAGTCTCCCCGCCGGCGGCACCCCCCGCAGATGCAGACCCGGAAGGCCCGGTAGGCCGTCCGTTTCTGCCATCGCGCGGGGTGGAACCGGTCATAAGGTTGCCTGTGCCTTAACGCTTGGAGATGTCGATATAATCGCGGGGGCCATAGCCCGTATAAAGCTGGCGGGGACGGCCGATCTTTTGCAGGGGATCGGCAATCATTTCCTGCCATTGGGCAATCCAGCCGACGGTGCGCGCCAGAGAGAAGATCACCGTGAACATGTCGGTCGGGAATCCCAGCGCCTTGAGGATGATGCCCGAATAGAAATCCACGTTGGGATAGAGTTTCTTTTCGATGAAATATTCATCATGCAGCGCGATTTTTTCCAGTTCCATTGCAACCTGAAGCAAAGGCTCGTTGCGCTTGCCCAGCAGGTCCAGCACTTCATGGCAGGTCTGCTGCATGACCTTGGCGCGCGGATCGTAGTTCTTATAGACGCGATGTCCAAAACCCATCAGCCGGAACGGATCGTTCTTATCCTTGGCCTTACGTACATATTCCGGGATGCGGTCAACCGTGCCGATTTCGGTCAGCATGTTCAGCGCCGCTTCATTGGCACCGCCATGGGCCGGACCCCAGAGGCAGGCAATGCCCGCAGCAATACAGGCGAACGGGTTGGCACCCGATGAACCGGCCAGACGAACGGTCGAGGTCGACGCATTCTGTTCATGATCGGCATGCAGGATCAGGATGCGATCAAAAGCACGCGCGATCACTGGATCAACCTTATATTCCTCGCACGGCACACCAAAGGTCATGCGCAGGAAATTGGCTGAATAGCCAAGTTCATTAAGCGGGTACAAAAACGGCTGGCCGATTGAATATTTATAGGCCATCGCAGCGATGGTCGGCATTTTCGCAATCATGCGGTATGAGGCGATCATACGCTGATGCGGGTCCTGAATGTCTGTTGAGTCGTGATAGAAGGCCGACAGCGCACCGACCACGCCGACCATGACCGCCATCGGGTGGGCATCGCGGCGGAACCCGCGATACAGAAAGCTGATCTGTTCGTGCACCATCGTGTGATAGGTGATGTCTTTGACAAACTGTGTCTTCTGGCCCGCATCAGGCAATTCGCCATTGAGCAGCAGATAACAGGTTTCCATAAAGTCAGATTTTTCGGCCAGTTGTTCGATCGGGTATCCCCGGTACAACAACACGCCTTCATCGCCATCAATATAGGTGATCTTGCTTTCGCAGCTGGCGGTCGATGTGAAGCCCGGATCATAGGTGAACATCCCGGTTTCGCCATACAGCTTTCGTATGTCGATCACGCTGGGGCCGACCGAGCCATGGACCACTGCCATATCGGTTGTTACATCGCCGACATTAATTGTCGCTTTGGTTTGCTTGGTCATGTCGCTCATATCTCGCTCCCCTTGAAATCGATCATGATTGTTGCACTGCATCGTCAATACGGCCAATGCTTTCTTCGCGACCCAGTACAGCCAATACGTCAAAAAGCCCCGGTGACGTTGTACGCCCCGTCAAGGCCGCACGTAAAGGCTGGGCCACATCACCCAGTTTAACCTGGGCATCGGCCATATAGTTGCGGATTGCAGCCTCTAGTGCTGGTGGTGTCCAGTCGTCCAGGCCCCTAAAGGCAGTAATCAGCGATTTTAGATGTGTCTTAGCGGCGGCAGTCAGTAAGGCTTGTGCCTTGGCCTCAGGCGCGATGGGGCGCACCATGCTCAAAAATGCCGCACCCTCGGCCAGATCGCGCAGCGACTTCGCCCGCTCGCGCAGGCCAGGCATCGCCATGGCCAGTTTTTCACGAGGAATTGGGGCAGACAGGAACGGAGTGACCAGATCGCACAACCGTCCAATATCGGCCTCGCGCATGTAATGGCCGTTCACGTGATCAAGTTTTGCCAGATCAAGCCGTGACGGGCTTTTGCCAATTCCGGCCAGATCGAACCAGTCAGCGGCCTGTTGCAAGGAAAAGATTTCATCATCCCCATGTCCCCAGCCCAGTCGTACCAGATAATTGCACATGGCTTCTGGCAGGTAGCCCATGTCGCGATAGGCATCGACCCCCAGTGCGCCATGACGTTTGGAGAGTTTGGCACCATCGGGCCCATGGATTAGCGGGATATGGGCATAGGTGGGTTCGGGAAATCCCAGCGCATCGATCAGCTGGCGCTGCCGGGCCGCATTGTTCAAATGATCATCGCCGCGGATCACATGGGTGATCCCCATATCGGCATCATCAACAACAACAGACAGCATGTAGGTCGGCGTGCCATCCGAGCGCAGCAGAACCATGTCATCCAGTTGTGCATTTTCAAAAACAACGCGCCCCTGAACCCGGTCGTCGATAATTGTCTGGCCGGTGCGTGGGGCCTTCAGCCGGATAACAGGAGGAATATGCGCATGCGCCGCATCAACCTCGCGGTCACGCCAGCGCCCATCATAGCCCATAGGCCGACCGTCAGCGCGTGCCAGCTCGCGCATCTCTGCCAGTTCTTCGGGCGAGGCATAGCATTTGTATGCCTTGCCCTGGGCCAGCAAAAGATGCGCCATGGCGGCGTGACGTTCGGCACGGGCAAACTGATAGACAACGTCACCGTCCCAGGACAGGCCAAGCCAGTCCAGGCCGTCGAGAATTTTTGCGACCGCATCTTCATTGGATCTTGCACGATCCGTGTCTTCGATCCGCAACCGGAACTGCCCCAGATGATGGCGGGCAAACAGCCAATTGAACAATGCTGTTCGTGCCCCACCAATATGCAGATAGCCGGTGGGCGAGGGGGCAAAGCGAACGATTGGTGGCGCGTCTTGATTATGGTCTGTCATTGATGGTGGTTGGCAACTCGTTTGAGCATAAGGCCCGAAAAATGGTTCTGCTCGGGCATTTAGTCCAATGATGGCCAAAAGGACAAGTCCCAAGCAACAAAAGTTGCTGGCACGGCGTGTTTGACTTAACCATGGGCTGTGTCAGCCTGCCCTCAGGCTTTTTGTTGCGTTGGAGTTTCCAGATGGCAGCTGGGGTTCACCCGATTGCGGCCCGATGGGTGCTTGTACCTTTTGCATTTTTTGCCCGCTGTCTTGAAGCGGAACGGACCCGCCTGATTTTATGGATGCCTGTAGCCTTTGGCGCCGGTTCCATTTTCTATCTGGAATCGGCGCACGAACCGGATCTGTGGGTTTCGGTCAGTATGGCAACGGTGTCTGGCCTTGTCGGCTTTTGGCGCAGAATTGGTTTGCCTGCACGGTTTGCTTTGTGGATCATCGCATGCGCCAGCCTTGGTCAGTCTTATACCCAATGGACGGCACAGCGGATGGCGGGGCCCGTGCTGGTCCGACCGCTAAACGCGGTTCTGGTCGATGCCCGGATCATTGATATTACCCCGCTTGAACGCGGTGGCGCGCGACTGATCCTTAGTCCATACAGTATCGAACATTGGCCCAATCGATTAAGTGCGCGTATCCGTGTCAATGTAAAACAGTTTCCTGATGATCTTGCCCCAGGTGATCCCGTTCATTTTCGTGCAGGACTTATGCCGCCGCCACCGCCGATTGAACCGGGCGGCTATGACCTTGCGCGGGCCTTGTGGTTTCAGCGCATCGGGGCGGTCGGATTTGTATTCGGTCATGTTGAAAAATTGAGCGCAGATATGGCGAAGGCCGATCTGTCGATCATAGATCAATTCCGGCTTTCGCTGGCGCAATTGCGTCATTATGTGTCCACCCGAATACAATCCACACTACCTGGGGCCGTGGGGGGTGTGGCCAATGCATTGCTGACGGGGGTCAAGGGCCATATTCCGGAACAGACCGTCACTGAACTGCGCGATGCAGGCCTTGCCCATCTGCTGGTTGTTGCTGGCATGCATATGGGATTTGTCTCAGCGATTGTCTTTCTGGTTGTACGCGGCGGTATGGCTCTGATTCCAGGAATTGCGCTTTATTATCCAATAAAAAAATGGGCTGCGGCTGCAACCATCATTGTGTGTTTTCTCTATCTGGTCCTTACAGGGGCCGCAGCACCCACACAGCGCGCTTTTACGATGATCGGCATTGTGATGCTTGCCATCCTGATTGACCGTCGCGCGTTGTCCATGCGACTTCTGGCACTGGCAGCATTCGTGGTCATGCTGGCGGCGCCGGAAATGGTGGTCTCGCCCGGTTTTCAGATGTCATTTGCCGCAGTGGCAGCTTTGATTGCGGTTTATGAATCCGCCCTGCACAAACACCTGCCCAAATTCGGCGAAGGTTTCATTCCATCGGCAGGTGAACATTTGATTGCTGTTGGCCTGACCACAGTGATCGCAAGTCTGGCGACAGAGCCATTTGCAGCTTTTCATTTTGATCACATCACCGCCTATTCAATTCCCGCGAATATGATTGCCGTACCGATTACGGCGTTCTGGAATATGCCCTGGGGATTACTGGCACTGGCACTGATGCCATTCGGGCTGGACG
>CAISDR010000525.1 GCA_903884125.1 uncultured bacterium | reverse complement strand
CATAATGGCCGGAAATCAGTGCGGCTGGTGTGAAATCGTCCATGTTGAATTTTTGACCAAGGTTGAATTTGTGCGCCGGGTCAAGTTTTCGCTCGACCACGAAATCTACTTTTAAAGGAATAAATCAAAAACGAATATACTTTTAAGTTGTTGGGACTTGTCGAGTTGCCCCTGGCGGACCATCTTGGTTATTATTCATCGCGGCATGGCCGTGTCGTGTTTTTGCTTCTGTTGGTTTACAAGGAATTTTTTGCGTGATTTCACATTTCCTAGAACAGCCGGCCCGGGCGTTTCAGCGGGAAGCAGCGGACCGGCAAATTGGTCTGTGGCTGTTGGGTGTTGCATTTACAGTCGTTTTGATGGTGCTTGTCGGCGGGCTGACCCGGCTGACGGAATCCGGCCTTTCAATCACAGAATGGCGGCCCGTTGCCGGTGCATTACCACCGCTGGACATCGCTGCCTGGATTGAAGAGTTCGCCAAATACCAGGCAACGCCGCAATATCAGAACGTCAATCATGGCATGACATTGAAAGAATTCCGGTTCATCTACCTTTGGGAATGGGGACATCGTCTTTTAGGTCGGTTGATCGGGTTCCTGTTTGCTGTGCCTGCGTTGATTTTTATTGCTCAGGGTAAGCTGACCACAAGCGACGCGCCGCGAATGGGATTGCTTTTTCTGTTGGGTGGTGCTCAGGGAGCGCTTGGTTGGTGGATGGTACAATCCGGGCTGGTTGATCGGGTAAATGTCAGCCAATACCGGCTCGCGGCCCATCTGGGCCTGGCGCTGGTAATTTTCGCCGCTCTCTTCTGGACAGCACTTGACCGTCTCGACAGAGGCAAGCAATCCAAACCCGTCCATACGATCCCACCAGTCCGGTCTGGCGCGACGCTTTTTCTGGCGATGACTCTGATTACCTTAGGATTGGTTTATGCACAGATTCTGATGGGTGCAATTGTTGCCGGTTTGCGTGCAGGGCTGTTGCATAATACATTTCCGCTTATGGATGGCAGTGCATTGCCCGAAGCTATAAGCAATGCGGATTTAAGTTTTCAACTTGTGTTGGAAGACCCAAGTGTTGCCCAGTTCATTCATCGGATGGGGGCTTATGTTGTTTTATTTGCGGTCATGTGTCTGTGGTTTGTCACGCGCAGGCATCCTGTGGCACAAATCCGTCACAGAGTTTTGATTGTTGGGCTGATAACCATTTGCCAGGTAGGTCTGGGTATTTGGACATTGCTGGCGCAAGTGCCAATCCCTGTGGCGGCTGCGCACCAATTTGGTGCGGTTTGCCTGCTGACATCCCTGATTTTTCTGGCTCACGGTTTGCGCGCCCGTTAACGCGGATGGCAATCCCGCCAGATCACAACAACAGACATCTATAATGTACTGATTATTTTTGGCCGGTGAAGGGAGTTGCCCCGCCTCTCAATATGTCGGTCGCAATCTGGGCCTTCCGGAGGATGTGTGAACATTGTGACCAAATATTTTTGAACCACTACGTAATAGCACTGATTGATCATTTTTCTAAACCACCCTCATATAATCGACAACGGTTCTCAACCGGATTTGGCAGCTGGCTCGCTCAGAAAGTCAGCGCTGATTAGCTTTGAATGTCGTAAAAACTTAGTAAAAGCTTTATTTTCTGAAATTCAGGGGGACCAGAATGATCTTAACTTCAAAGGCGCCTTTTTTTGCCGTCGCTGTTTTACTGAGCATGGCTTTCTCGGTAATCCCGGCCAAAGCCGCATCAGAGCATGGTACCGCGGCGGAAGCCACTGCGCTGGTCAAAAAAGCCAAGGCAGTAATTGCAGCCAATGGCCGCGAAAAGGCATTTGCCGAGATCTCGCGCAAAGATGGGCCATTTGTGGACCGTGATCTTTATGTGGTTGCCTATGACAATAAGGGTACATGTCTGGCGCATGGCGGAAATGCAAAACTGATCGGTCAGGATCTGTCTGACGTTCAGGATGTGGATGGCGTCTTTTATGTGAAAGAGCGCATCGAAAAGGCGGCAAAAAATCCAAGCTTCTGGCAGGATTACAAATTCACAAATCCGGTTTCGAAAAAAATCGAACCCAAATCAGTGTATTGCGAGACTTCCGGTTAGGACATTGTTTGCGCTGGTGTTTACAAATAGCTGCGCCATTTGGAATCGGGCCGGGAATGTCTGGTATCCTGGCCAAATAATCTGATCTCGGTACGATAATTCTAAAATTGCGCTGCGTGTGACCACGGGGCTGGCCGAGATCGCCTGAAGGAGGGACGCAGAATGATGTTTTTGCTATCAAACCTTTCGATTAAAACCAAATTGTTTATTGCTCCGGTCGTCCTGGTAGGTGTGCTTGGGCTGGTCACTTTTTTGGCCTATGGCGTACTGACCAGTAGCAGCGCTGCGATTCAAAACCTGCAATCGACAGTCTTCCAGCGGTCGATGGAGATCGAGGAATTACGTCGTGGACTGGAGGCTATGCACGCGGATCTTTATCGCCTCACCTCCGTTGCTGCATCTGAAAGCGACCCGGAAAAGATCGTGGCCCTGGTAAAGGATCTGAAAATAAAACTGAAAGGGCAGGATAAACTGATCGCCGACCTGATCGCCGATCCCGCGACAGACTCCGAAATTGGCGCAGGTCTTAATCAGGCCTATCTGGCTTATGCAAAAGCCGCTGGCCGTGTGGTTCAGATGGCCGATACCGATGCGTCTACGGCTTTGACATTTATGATGACAGCTGGGCGAATGTTTGAACCCCTGCGTGCCAAGGTGACCCTGATCAGCGAGACGCAGCGGCGCCTTGGTCAGAAAATTTCGACAGCAACGCTGGCTGATCAGTCAGGCGGACGCATGCAGTTTATGATTATTGCAATTGTCGGCGTGACGCTATCGATTGCACTGGCGCTTGTGACGATCAGGGCGGTCTCAAGCCCGCTGGGTGCCATAACAGTCATGATGGGAAAATTGGCAAATAATGATTTTAACCTGGAACTGCCGATCAAGGATCGGCGCGACGAAATTGGCGAGATGACCCAGGCTTTACGTGTTTTCCGACAAAATGCGTTGGCCAAGATCGAAGCCGACGAGACCCAGGCACGTCTGGCCCGGGAACAGGACCAGTTGCGATCAGAACTTGACGCCAAGGAACGCGCAGGATTTGAAAGTCAGGCAACCAAGGCGCGACAAGTGGAATCGTATGTTCGCGCATTTGAAGAGGATTCTCGAAGGTCATTTGCGTCCCTGTCCCAGTCCTCGGCAACGATGAAGCATGTGGGCGGCGAACTGGCCGAGATTGTCGCTGGCACAATGGACCTGTCCACGGCGGTTGCCCGATCTGCTGGCCTTGCGTCTCAAAATGTTGAGGTTGTTTCAGCGGCAACCGAAGAAATGGCTGCATCGGTGCGACTGATCGCAGACAAGGTCGAGCGTTCAGCAGATGCAACCCGTGTTGCCGCGACGACCAGCGATATTGCCACTAAAAAAATTATGGACCTGCAGCAGGCGGTCGAGCGGATCGGCGAGATCGTATTTGTTATCGCCGACGTTGCATCCAGAACTG
>CAISDR010000524.1 GCA_903884125.1 uncultured bacterium | reverse complement strand
CTACCAGCCGGTCAAGGGCAAGTTCAAGCCTGTCAACCGATTGGGCAAAGCACAGACGCAAATAACCATCATTACCAGGGCCGAATGCCGAACCGGGGGCAAGGCCGACGCGGGCCGTTCGAACCAGATTCTGGGCAAAGGCCAGACTGTCTGTCATACCCTCGACACCGAAATAGGCATAGAAAGCGCCTTCGGGGCGCACGTATCGTATTCTTGGGTGCTGGGACAAACGGGCTTCCACCACATCCCGGCCTTTGCGGCATTTGGCGACCATCTGGGCCACAAAGTCTTCACCATGCATCAGCGCTGCTGCCGCGCCATATTGGGCAAAAACGGTTGCCCCGTTATTTTCGATCATGGCCATGGTGTTGAATTGTTCAGTTGGCTTTACAGGTGTCACCATCCAGCCGATGCGCCAGCCCGTCATGGCCCATGCTTTTGAAAACGTATTTACGACAAAGACCAGATCGTCATCGTCGGCAATTTCAAGAAAGCTCGGTGCAGCCAGCCCACCATCGTAAACCAGCCGTGTATAGACTTCGTCCGCGATCAGTCCGATACCTCGGGCGCGCGTGATATCAAGCAAAGTCTTCTGCTCTGCCCGGCTCATGACCCATCCGGTGGGATTGCCGGGCGATGCGACAAAGACCGCACGCGTGCGATCATCAATCGCACTGATTACTTTTTCCATATCCAGCATGAACCGGCCATCGCTCGCATCAAGTGGCACATGGCGTGCCTCGGCCCCACGGCTTTCGATGACCAGCGCCACATTCGGCCAAACCGGGGAAATGACAACGATATTGTCACCGGGGGCCACCATCATGCCAACGGCCATGGAAATGCATAACATCGCCGACCCAGGCACCAGCACGCGCGATGGTGCGATGTTCACACCATGAATGCGCGCCATGTAATCAATCAATGCCTGTTTCAGGATTTTTGTGCCACCGGCATGATCATAAAACGTCTTGCCCTGATCCAACGCAGCTTTGGCTGCATCGCGCACAAAGTCGGGCGTGACCAGATCGCTTTCGCCAAACCACAGGGCAATCACATCGGGATCACCCAGCGCCAGCCGCGATACTTCGGAAATATTCTGGGCGCGCAACTGGGTAATGGCGGTTCTAAGGCCGTGCATGAAGGCGAATCCTTTTGACTTGAGTTGGATGTATTTGGATCGTTTTGGCTCGTCATGTGTCAAGTGCGGGGACCGTCATACCCGTCACCCCATTTCAATCGCCGTGCATGCGCCGAAGCGGTGCGGTCGCGGCTGGGTATTGTAACGGTTTCGATTTTCTGGTCCTGGCACAGTTTCAGCGCGATGCCGATTTTTGAGCGGCTGGGCGGGCCGATAATGCGCGCGGGCTTTGGACTGCCGCCATCAGCAAGTGTTGCCACCAGATAGGCATAAGGTTCGTCTTCAAATGCAGCCTCGACGCCTTTGGTTGTTCGATGACTGCGCGAACGCTGCAACCGGGCGGCAAACCGGCACCAGTCCGGCGCCACAATCAGGCAGGCATGCTGATGGGGGCAGGGTGCCAGTATGCGCGCGCCCATGTCGATCAATGTCTGGCGCGCGATCATCAGGCGTTGGTATCCCTGCGGCGTTCCCGGTTCAATCACGACCAAAAGACCCCGGGCAGCACCCATGGCCTGTCGGATAATTGAATAGATTGCAGCCTGCTCAAGCTCTGCCAGCACATAGGCGGCCAATACCAGATCGGCAGGCGCGAGGGCGGGGCCGGGCTGGGCCAGATCCTGGACGACCTGCTTTGCCTGAGTCAACGAAGTAAAGGGTGCAATCGCCAGCAGCTTTTTTGCGAATTCCTGAAACGGGCCATGGCGGTCGAGCAAAACTATCTGGTCCAGCTCGGGCCAGCGGCTGGCACAGGCCCAGGCCCCGGTGCCTGGGCCTGTGCCCAGGTCCAGAATCGTTTTCGGACTGAATTCGGGCCAGGCAAGCAATGCCTGATCTAGAACATCATCAATCGCAGCAAAGGTCGCAGGCATACGTGTCAGCGCATAGGCCAGCACATCCTGACCGGTTTGCACCGCCGCTTTTGAGCCGCTTCCGGCTCGGTAAGCCTTTGATATCGCTTGAGCACGAAAGGACAGCGGCCCAAGCGGCGTGCCGTGAATCAGTGATTGCAGAGCGCTTTCAAGGGCAGGGGGGAGCGCGTTTGTCATAGGATGGCAACCATAGACAGACGGCCCGGGCGAAGAAAGGCCCATCAATGGACCGTTGCAAAGAACACAGGCTTAGGCTATACGCACGGCCATTCCACACGCGGGTTTCCGGCCGGTGGCTGTCCCATCCATCCAGATGGTCCAGTCCGAGTGTCGTTCCGGTGTCGCAAGGACCTTCGGTCCGAAACGATACATCCCGCGGCGGTTAAACCGGAGAAGAGAGAAATATGAGCGCGCAAACATTCACGCTCCGCCAATTACTAGAGGCGGGCGTTCATTTTGGTCACCAGACCCATCGCTGGAACCCGCGGATGCAGCCGTATCTGTTCGGCGTCCGCAATGGTATCCATATCATCGACCTGACCCAGTCGGTTCCCCTGCTGTCACGTGCCCTGGCCACAATTACCCAGGTGGTTGCCGGTGGTGGTCGCGGTGCTGGATTCCAATTGCGATCCGCAGGGCATCGATTACCCGGTACCGGGTAATGACGACGCTGCCCGTGCCATCGCACTTTACTGCGATCTGGTTGCCCGTGCTGTAATCGAAGGTCTGGCCAAGTCGCAGTCCAGCTACAGTGATGTAGGTGCTGCAGCCGAACCATTGGCCGAAGACGTGCCGGCTGACGAAGTGCTGCCAGAAGCTGCCCTGATCGATGATCCGGTGCTGGCTGCCGAAATGGGTGTCCTGCCGGAGGGCGAAGGCGCGCAAGCGTAAATTCGGGTTCGCCCGTTCATTTTAAAGTTCAGGCGCGGCGGCTTCGGCCGCCGCGCCGCTGTCTAGATAAGAAGGATACGCTCCATGGCCGAGATCACTGCAGCGATGGTGAAGGAACTGCGCGAAAAAACCGGCGCAGGCATGATGGACTGCAAAGCCGCATTGGGCGAGGCAGCTGCCGACATGGAAGCCGCAATCGACTGGCTGCGCAAAAAGGGGCTGTCCAAGGCTGCTAAAAAGGCAGGCCGGGTTGCTGCCGAAGGACTGGTTGCCCTGGCGGTATCGCCCGAAGGTCATGCAGGTGCCCTGGTTGAAATCAATT
>CAISDR010000523.1 GCA_903884125.1 uncultured bacterium | reverse complement strand
CCGCCATCGAGGCGGCCCGGCGCGGTTGAGGGCGCGGCGACTGCGGCCGGAGGGGCAATATGCTTGCCTAATCGCGGCTTTTGGGAGTTAACTCGCCGATACCACCTTGGGCGTCTCAGAAAAATACCCACGGGGCAGGAGGGTTGAAATGTCGTATCGGAAAGTTTTGCTGGCGGCCGGATCGGTGGCCGCACTCACGGGGTTTTTGGTTTTCGAGCCGCTGTCGGTTTCACCGTCCCAAGCGCAGATGTTTTTCGGCAAAGTGGGTCCCGCCAAGGGCGAGCTCGATGGCAATGGGGTTCCGTGCTTTGGATTCCTGGACGGCGGCGGACAGTGTCTGACCACGCAAAATGCCACCAACTCCGCTGACCATCCGTACCGGCCTGAGGGCAAGATCGGCCAGTCGAGGTCCCGCACCGGCGCCGTACAGTTTGCCCGGCGCGCGCGAAATCTCATCTATATCGCCACGCCCGGTGGCCATTCGGACGATGCCTCTTCCGGGGTCAGGACTGGCGAAGGCATCATCGTGCTTGACGCCAAGGCGGGCTATTCCTTCGTGAAGCGCATTCCGCTTCAGAATCTGCCCGCGTCCATAGAGCCCGCGGAAGTGTCAGCCATGATGGCCGATCCAGTCACCAACATGCTCTATATTTCCACCCGCGGTCAGTTGATCGCCATGGATCTGGCCACCGACAAAATCGTCTGGGCCAACGCCTATGAGAAGGGCACTTGCTGCGAGCGCGGCCAGATCACGCCCGACGGCCTCACGCTCGAGGTGGGTTCGAACCTCAAAGACTTCCATCGCGTGATCGACGCCAAGACGGGTGATGTGAAGGGCATCATCCAGACCCCGAAGAGCATGTTCAATCACAATATGAACATGAGCCCGGACGGCAAGACGGTGTTCGATGCGCCCAACGGCCTGACCATGACGGTGGCCGACATGGCGACGATGAAGGCGACCCATACGATCACCTTTGACGATCACATCCGCGTCTTCGTCATCAATCACGATGCCTCGAGGGTTTATGCCAATCTGAACAATCTCCTGGGTTTCGAGATTGCCGACGCCAAGTCCGGCAAGATCATCAAGCGCGTCGAGGCTCCAGCGGAAACATGGAAAGCAAAATGGGCTGACCCCAACCAGGTTTTCTATGGCCATGGCGCCCCCCAGCACGGTCTGGCCTTGACCCCTGATGAAAGCGAAATGTGGGTGCCGGACGCGATCAACAATCAGATGCTGGTCTATAACAATGAAGGCCAGGACAATTGGAAGCTCGCGCCCGCCAAGACGATCAAGACCGAACATCCTTCCAACTGGGTCACCATGGGCCTGGACGGAAAGATCGCACTTTCCTCATCGGGTGACGTTATCGATGTGAAGACACACAAGATCATTGCCAAGCTCAAGGACGAGTATGGCAATGTCATCTACAGTGAGAAATTCCTGGAAATGGCCTTTGATCCCAACGGACATCTCCTGCGCACTGTGAACCAGTTCGCCATAGGCGATCCCGCTGCCGTCGAATCCCGGCGGGTGTCGCTGGAAAAGGGCAGCGGCAAGCAGGCCAGTAACTAATGATTTTGAGGCGTGATGAGGCTGCCCGGCAAAGAAAGCTGTGCCGGGCAGCAGCAGTGCTATGCGCGGCTTTTGCAGTGAGCGCTTTGGCTGTCTTGACGAGTTCACCCGTTCAGGCGCTGGCCGGCGATTTGGCAGTTATCACCAAGGCGTCCAACCTGGATAACGACCCGCAGGATTTCCAGGCCATCGCCACGGTCTGCACCGCCTGCCATGCCGCATCCCAGTTTCTGGCTACGCCGCGTTCCAGCAATCGCTGGCAGCAGGTCTATGATGAAATGTCCGGGTATGGCGCCATCGGCACCGACGACCAGCTTGACCGCGTGGTGTCTTACATCCAGAAAAACCTGACGGTGATCAATGTGAACACATCGCCGCCGGACGATCTGGGATTCACACTGCAGGTGAACGACACT
>CAISDR010000522.1 GCA_903884125.1 uncultured bacterium | reverse complement strand
GGTCGATATTTTTTGACGAGATACGCGATGGCAATGGCAGACATGTGCCCGATTACATGGTTGCTGTTCCACGCCAGATCCGACCTGACCTGTGTGGCGGCGTTGCCGTGCTGGCCGAGCAGGACGGACAGTTTGGCCTGTTACACGTCTATCGCCATGCAATCGGCCGATCCGGTCTGGAAGTGGTCAAAGGATTTCTGGACGAAGACGAAGGCCCGGTTGATGCAGCCTTTCGTGAACTGGCCGAAGAAGCGGGCCTTACCTGTGCACGCGATGATATGATCTCGCTTGGCGCCACAGCACCGGAGGCTGCAACCATCGGTGCCTATTCCTACGGTTATCTGGCGCGCAATTGCACCAGCCTAAAATCACCCCCGCCATCAGATGACGCAGGACCGGCGCAGTTTCGCTGGTACAGCCTGGATCAGGCACTGGACATGGCCATGGTCAGCGACCCTTCCGCTTCGATACAGATTATAGACGCGATGACTCTGGTCTGTCTGCTGCGGGCAGCAGGTCACATGCATTCCCATCAAGTAAGTTCAAGGAAGACGAGGCAATTATGAGCGGCAAAATGAATATTCTGGTGACCGGCGGTTCAGGTTACATCGGATCGATCCTGTGTCCGGCCCTTTTGGACAAAGGACACAAGGTAACCGTGGTCGACAATTTCATGTTCGGCCAGACCTCGCTCAATGCGCTGGTGGCCAATCCTGATTTCAATGTGGTGCGCGGTGACGTGCGTGAGGAATCCGTCCTGAAACCATTGCTGGCCAAGGCCGATATCATCATTCCGCTGGCAGCCCTTGTCGGCGCGCCTTTATGCGACCGTGACCGCACGGGTGCGGTCACCATCAATCGGACGGCCGTTGAAACCCTGATGGGCCTTACATCGCCGAACCAGCGGGTTTTATACGCCACCACCAATTCCGGTTACGGCATTGGCGAAAAGGGTGCCTTCTGCACCGAAGAAAGCCCATTGCGCCCCATATCGCTTTACGGACGCACCAAGGTCGAAGCCGAAGATGCGGTACGTGCGCGCGGCAATTCGATTTCATTTCGTCTGGCAACTGTGTTTGGTTTTTCACCACGCATGCGCCTTGACCTGCTGGTTAATGATTTTGTTTATCGCGCGGTCAATGATCGCGTAGTTGTTCTGTTTGAAGCGCATTTCAAGCGCAATTACATCCATATCCGCGATATGGCGCGGGCATTTATCCATGGCATTGAAAATTTCGACGCCATGAAGAACAACGTGTTCAATGTCGGTCTGTCGGATGCCAATCTGTCCAAGGCCGAATTATGCGCCACCATTCAGAAGCATGTGCCCAATTTCCAGTTCTTTGAAGCACCGGTGGGTGAAGATCCCGACAAGCGCGATTACATCGTGTCTAATGCCAAGATCGAGGCAACCGGTTTCATGCCCGCCTATTCACTGGATGACGGCATCATCGAACTAATCAAAGGCTATCGCATGTTGCGGAACAACGCATTCGGCAACGTCTAAACCAACCAAATGCAAGGACCAGCACCCATGGCGATCAAGCGACTAGACCGGCTTCGGCGCAAGCGCATATTGGTCACCGGGGGTGCGGGGTTTTTGGGCTCGCACCTGATCGACCGACTGATCGCACGCGGTGACGCCGTTTTATGCGTGGACAATTTTTTCACCGGCACGCGTGATAATCTGGCGCATCACGCACCCGGCGGACAGCTTGAGATCATGCGCCATGACATCACGTTCCCGCTCTATATCGAGGTGGACGAGATCTATAATCTGGCCTGCCCGGCATCTCCGATTCATTATCAGCATGATCCGGTGCAGACCACCAAGACGTCGGTCATTGGTGCGATCAACATGCTGGGGCTGGCCAAGCGTCTGCGGGCGCGGATATTTCAATCGTCAACCAGCGAGGTTTATGGCAATCCACTGGTCCACCCCCAGACCGAAGATTATCACGGCGATGTCAATCCGATCGGACCACGTGCCTGTTATGATGAAGGCAAGCGTTGTGCAGAAACCCTGTTCTTTGATTACCGGCGCCAGCACGGGCTTGATATCAAAGTCGCACGCATCTTCAACACCTATGGTCCGCGCATGCAGGCCGATGACGGGCGCGTCGTATCCAACTTCATCGTACAGGCATTGACCGGTCAGCCGATCACGATTTATGGCACCGGCAAACAGACCCGTTCATTCTGTTATGTTGACGATCTGATTGAGGCGTTTCTGCGCATCATGGACCTGCCTGAAGATGTGTCAGGTCCGATCAATATTGGCAATCCCGGCGAATTTTCCATGCTGGAGCTGGCGGAACTGGTCATTGAACTGACCGGATCAAAAGCCGGAATTGTTTTCAAGCCTGCGGTGCTTGACGATCCGGCCCAGCGTCGGCCCGATATCACCCAAGCAAAAGACCGTCTGGGCTGGGAGCCAAAAGTTGCCCTGCGTGACGGGCTTGGGGCGACCATTGCCTATTTCGACCAGCATCTGCGCGCCCGGTCATAAGCAGCATCACTGACGGTTATAGGCATCACCCAGACGCACAATATCGTCCTCGCCCAGATAGGACCCAGACTGAACCTCGATCAGCACAAGCGGATTAGCACCATTATTGGTCAGGCGGTGGACCGACCCCATAGGCACGTAAATGGATTCATTGGCGTTCAGGATCTTCTCAACCCCGTCCAGATGGACCAGCGCGCAGCCTTCAACGATTACCCAGTGTTCAGACCGCTTGAAATGTTTCTGCAATGAGATGCTGGCGCCGTGTCGGATGACAATACGCTTGACCTGATAGCCCGGCCCCTGGGACAGGCTTTCATAACTTCCCCAGGGCCTGAACACCTTGCGATGGGTAATTGCTTCCGGCCTGCCCATGGATTTTAAATCATCGACCAGATTTTTCACTTCTTCAGTGCGTGCGCGCGGTGTGACCAGGATAACATCATCTGTTGCGATCACCGTCAGGTCATCAATGCCAATGGCGGCAATCATCGCGCTGCCTTCAGCCAGAAAAAGATTATTGCGGGAATCGCGCTGCCAGACATCACCCTGAGCGGCATTGCCACTGGCATCTTTGGCCGACACATCCCAGACCGCCTTGAACGAACCCACATCGCTCCACCCGATGTCGCACGGGGTCACCACCGCATGACGGGTATGTTCCATAACGGCGTAATCAATCGAGATTGAAGGGATGGACTGGAAGGCATCGGGGTCAAGGCGCAGGAAATCCATATCCTGGTGGCCAAGATCAACCGCAAGCCTCGCCCCCTCGGCGATCCGTGGTGCGTGTTCGGCCATTTCCGCCAGCAGGGTTTCAGCGCTGAACAAAAACATGCCGCTATTCCATAGATGCTGGCCGCTGCGCAGATAGTCCTGGGCTGTGGTCCGATCGGGCTTTTCACGAAAACTTTTCACCTGGGCAACATGGTCATGCCCAAACAGCGATGCGCCCTGTTCGATATAGCCATATCCCGTCTCGGGCGTTGTCGGCGTGATGCCAAAGGTTGCCAGCAGCCGCTGGCCCGAAATGGCGCGGGCCGTGATCTCAATGGCGCAATGAAATGCCGCCACATCCGTAATCACGTGATCCGATGGCAGCACCAGCAATGCGATATCCGGAGTGGAATGGATTTTCACGGCGAAAGCTGCAGCGGCTGCCACTGCTGCTGCCGTGTTTCGCCCCATTGGTTCCAGTAACAAACCCGCCGGTCTGATACCTGCCTGCTGCATGTGATCGGCAACCGCAAATCGGTGCTCGGCATTGGCAACAATGATCGGTGCCAGAAATTCAAGCGTGCCGGTGGAATTTGACGGTGCCACACGCAACGCTGCATCCTGCAGCAGCGAATTGTCCGTGGTCAGGGCCAGAAATTGTTTCGGCCATTGGGCGCGCGAGATGGGAAACAGCCGCGTCCCCGCCCCGCCACACAGAATTACCGGCTGAATGACCATAGACGACATGATGCCCTCAGGCATCATGGGTATGGGACAACCTTGTCCAGTACCGCATAAAGCCGGTCAATCTCGCTGGTCAGGTCAAAAGGATGGTTGCCAACAAAAAAGCCCCAGTCATGGGCAAGATCAGCATTGGCGGTACCGCCCACCACATCATAGTCATAATATTTTATCGCATCATGGCGCAGGAAATTGCCGCCTGTGATGATGCGGTAGAGGATGTCATTTTCCTTCATCGCCATCATAACCTTGCGCCGGTCCGCACCGGTTTCCGGGCGCAGAATGATCGTGAATGAAAATGCCGATGACTTGCCATTTTCGCGCTGGATGATAAAGCGCGGATCCTTGGCAAACAGGCGCTGGAAATGCGCCAGATTCTTGCGTCGTTCAGCGGTAAAACCGGGAAGTTTCTTTAACTGTTCTAGTCCGATGGCACCGGATATTTCCAGCGGCCGGACATTATAGCCCGGCATGATGAAGCGATAGGCTTCAAAAAAATCATCCGACGCGCGTGCGTAAATCGGACTGTCCGGTGGCAGGTCGCGGGTCCACCCATGGGCGCGCAGACAGCGCAGCAGATGATCCAGCTCCAGATCATTGGTCAGGACCATGCCACCTTCCATGGTCGAGATATGATGGGAAAAGAAAAAGCTCATCGTGGCCACATCGCCAAACGAGCCGCATTTTTTTCCCACCAGTTCCGCATCCATGGATTCACAGTTGTCTTCATAGACATAAAGACCATGCTTGTCGGCAAAGGCGCGCACCACATCAAGAGCGGCCGGATTACCAAGGATCGAGACCACACAAATCATACGGGTCCGCGGTGTCAGCGCGGCTTCCAGCTTGGACACGTCGATATTCAGCGTATCCAATTCCACATCGACAAAGCGCAGCTTTAATCCGTATTGCTGCAACGGGTGATAGGTCGTGCTCCAGGAAATGGCCGGCACAATCACTTCATCACCGCGCTGCAGGGGACGGTCCTTTTTGAAAAAGAACGCACCAACTGCGATCAGATTGGCCGATGATCCGGAATTGACCATGACCGCATGTTTGACACCAAAATAGCTGGCACAGGCGGCTTCAAATTCCTTTACCTTTGGCCCCATGGTGGTCCAGCCGGAATCCAGAACCGCCTTGGCGGCAGCAACTTCTTCGGGACCCCAGGTCGAGGCAGCCAGTTCATAGGTCATTGCATGTCATTCCTTGATTTTGAAACCAGAATCAAACCGGAGATATAAGCGGGATTTGCCAAAGCGTGTTAGAAGTTTAATCGATTCGAAAGGGTATAGTGGGTGCGACCTAACAATGCCTGAAGATTTTAGGAATTGCCGCATATGCGTTTCGGACCAGGGTTGATG
>CAISDR010000521.1 GCA_903884125.1 uncultured bacterium | reverse complement strand
TGCCAGGGCATTGGCTTTAAGGGCCGTGCTGGCATTTATGAAATGGTGCAGATCACGCCCAGCCTGCAGGACGCCATCATGCAGCGTGCCGCTACCCAGGATCTGGCTGCCCTTGCGCGAAAAGGGGGACTTTTGACACTGCGCGAGGATGGATTGTTAAAGGCACGGCGCGGCAAAACCACGGTGGATGAAGTTTTGCGTGTAACAGGTCTTGGCGAAAACGCATGACGGCATTTCGGTACGAGGCGTATAATGCAGACGGCCAGACTGTCGGTGGACAGATTGATGCCGACAGCATTCGTAAGGCACAAAGGCTTTTGCGAAAACGCGGCCTGGCACCCATTGAAATTCAGGAAGCCACACAGATTGCGCAAAACCGCAGAGGGAAAAAACGCTCTGCGGTGCGCGACCGGATATTGATGCTCAAGGAACTGGCGATCCTGATCGAAGCCGGGGTCCAACTGGCCGATGCGATAGACTCTCTTGCCAGATCCCGCGCCGAAGAAGATCTTAGGATCGCATTGGAAAATGTCGGCCGCGAACTGCGTCAGGGTCAACGGCTCGTTACGGCATTCAAATCTCATCTGTCATTTTACCCAACTTACGTGCACCAACTTATCGAAGCAGGCGATGTGACCGGCCAGCTCAAGAGTGCGCTTAAAGATGCTGTCATTCAGATGGAATATGACAGCAAGGTTTCCAAAGAGATCAAACAGGCACTGTTTTACCCGATGTTCCTGATCCTGATGGCGGTGAGTTCAGTTCTGTTCATCTTTGTTGTTGTGGTTCCACGTTTTGCCGAAATGGTCAAAGGTCATTCAGACGCCTTGCCTGTGATTTCACGGATTGTGCTGGGGACCGGTGTTTATGTTCATGACAACCTGCTGCCGCTTGGCATTGGTACTGGACTTATAATCGCAGGCATAATCTTTGCAATCAGGCAGCCGGCACTGCGGCTGGCGGTGTTTGATCGTTCGATGTCCTTGCCCGTGATCGGCGCCTGGTTGACTGAAACCGAGACAGCACGCTGGACAGCGATGATGGCAACCTTGCTGTCCAACCGGATCCCATTACTGCATGCTTTAGAACTATCACGCGGTGCAATTACAGCACCCAGCCTTCACACCCGCCTTATTCAGGTTGAACGCATGGTTCGCAGCGGCACGCCGATGTCCACTGCGATAAATGAATTCGTCAATTTTCCGACATCGGTCATCAATTTGATCCGTGTTGGGGAACGTGCGGGCAATCTGGCGGAAATGTTACGCACTGCTGCCCAGATGACCGAGGAGTCAACACGTAGTAGAATGGCGCAGGTTCTGGCCGTACTTGAACCTGGAACAGTTTTGTTCATCGGTGGATTTGTTGGCATAATTGTAGTGGCTATTTTCACGGCAATTACCAGCGTCAATCAAATGCCGCTCTAGCCGAAAGCCTGGGAGAGTTTGAAATGATTATGCAACTTAACAGCAGACAAGCTGGCCTTCGCCTGATCCCACGCGCTGTCAGCCAGGCAGGCTATTCACTGCTTGAACTGATGATCGTTCTGGTCATCATCGGTCTGCTGGGGGCGTTGGTTGGCCCATCGCTGATTGGTCGGCTTGAACAGTCCAAAACACAGACAACAGAAACACAAGTTCGGCAACTAAAGGCGGCACTGGATGTCCTGCGTCTGGATATCGGACGTTATCCCACCGCCGATGAAGGACTGAGCATTTTAATTACACCACCAACTGATGCGATTTTATTGACCAGATGGAAGGGCCCCTACCTGGAACCTGCAGAAATTCCCAAGGACCCATGGGGCTATCCATATATTTATGGTACCACATCCAAGGTCAATCAGCCCTTTGCATTATATTCCAACGGCCCCACCGGACGCGCAGGCGGCGAAGGTAACAATGCGCCTATCGGGATGTTGCCTTAACACTGCTGGTAATTCCAGATGAACCCGACTCAGTCAGGATATTCTCTGATAGAAATCCTGATCGTTCTGGTGATCATTTCCGGGATAGGGGCGATTGCCGGCCCGCCGATGGCACACCTGTATGATCGCATTGCATTTTCTTTGGCACGCGAAGATGTCGAACGCGAGATTGCAAATCTGCCGATGCAGGCGCGCCTTGCAGGACAGACACTTACCTTGCGCGATCAGCCAAAAAAGAAAGATGCGGGCTCCGAAAAGCTGGAAATAGCAGACGACGAACAATCCGCTACGATCATCCTGCCAGCTGGCTGGGCGCTAAGCGTCAAGAGCCCAATTATCTATCGGTTCGACGGGCTTTGTCTGGGGGGCGAAATTCAGATTGATGCTGCCAGCCAACACACCAGATACAGGCTGGAGCCACCATTCTGCCGATTGCAGGCGATACCATGAGATCAAAAGGGAATGCGGGCTTTGCCTTGCTGGAGGCAATCGTTGCGATCACGATCATGGCTGCTGCGCTGGTCCCGATCTACGGGCTCATTTCAACATCGGTTGACGCCGTACGTCGGCTGTCTGAGGCCAATCTGCAAACGGAAGCAAATTTTTCTGCTCTGGAGGTTATGCGCGCGGTCAACCCGATGGTAACGCCCGAGGGCGTGATTGATATGGGGAAATTCCGGGTTCTTTGGCGCGCTGAGCTGCTGACTCAACCGCTAGACCAGCTTCAATATCCCCGCGGGACAGGTCTATACAAAGTGGCCTTGTATAAAACTCAGGTGAAAGTGGTCACCAGCGGTGATCACGTGCTGTCGGAATTCGCCATGCAGCAATTTGGTAATTTGCGCGTGCGTAATTTGCAGGCACCTTTTGCGGCGCCAGGTCAATGACAACGCTTTCGATCACCAGCCGCCACAATCGACAGGGTGGATTTAGTCTGCTGGAAGTCCTGGTGGTACTTGTCATCGTCGGATTTGTCAGCGCAGCTTTGGTCCAGGCGCTTTCGCAGGTGCTGTCGGTTCGCACGCGGCTTGGCCCTTTTATTGATCGAAGTGAAGATACAGCGCGGGTGGGAGAATGGTACCGACGCGTTATCAGCGGCGTTGTTCCTGCGCCAAAGGATTCAATTTACGTTTTTCGCGGAACATCGAACGAAATCATCGGCCTGACACTGTCGCCCCTGACAGGCGCTGTCGGCATGCCAACGCCCTTTCGAATGGTTATTGAAAATGAATCCACGGATTTAACGGTCCTGCGTTCGTATGCAGAGGGCGGTCCCGCTTTGGCCCTGGCACGCTGGCCTGTGACCAGCATGAAAAATGGTGCTGCTCGTTTTCTTTTTTTTGATGGCACAAACTGGAGCGATCATTGGCCGTTGGAAGAAATCACCCGCAACAATCAACAGTCGTTTGGAATTGTCCAGCGGGAAGACCCACCACAGCTGCCAAAATTAATTCGGGTTGATCTGGCTATGGGCCCCGAGGAATTTGTACTGGTCGGCGCACCGCGGGGGCCCGTGTCACCACAACCAAAATTGTCCGACATTTTTACGCGCCGATGACTAAAACAACCCATATTTCCGATAATCCAACCGCTCAGCAGGGTTTCATTCTGCCGATGGTATTGTGGATGATCGCTGCGCTGGCTTTGATAGCCGCTGTTATCGGGCAATGGTCAACCCAGGGTGTTGATGCAGCCAGCAGCAGGCGCGCGGACTTTGAAACAGAGCTTAGATTTCAGGAAGCGAAATCAACCCTCCTTTATCAATTTTCAACGCAACTCCTGTCGCCGCGTGGTTTGGAAATTGCTGAACGGGCCCAGATTGTAGCCGCGCTTGCGGATCCCTTTTCCAAGGTGACACCAAGCGATATCTTCGTTGCACTGGATAATCGTCCATACAAAATGGGGAAACTTGAAATTCGAATTCAGGACGCCCGCGGCCTGGTGAATTTGAATCTTGCCAAAGATGAGGAAATTTTCCGCCTCCTTGGCCTGTTTGATGTACCGGTCGAGGCCAGAGGTGGACTGGTGGCAAAGCTGCGCGATTATACGCAGGACGGCGAACTGCCCCGACTGAATGGCGCCAAAACACGGCAATATGTCGACGCTGGACGCCCGAAGCCCTCGCTGGCCCCATTGGTTACCCCATTTGAAGCACGTCGCGTGATGGACTGGGAACAATATCCGCAATTATGGAAAGAAAATGGCGGGCTCGCCGACGTCACGACATCCGGTGATTCGTTTGGAACAAACCTCAATACCGCGGCACCCAAGGTTCTGGCATCAATTGAAGGTTTAAATCCCCGCGCGGTCGAACTTATCCTTGAAACACGCCGGTTGCGGCCAATTCTGAACACGCAGGATGCCCAGATGGCGGCTGGCGTGGCATTGGCAGAAGACCCAATGCGGTTTATATCTTTTCCCGCTGATAGCTTCAGGGTCCGGCTTCACGATCCATCCCGTCGTTTGGATCGGGTTTTCATGATGAAAATCACAGCCAATCAGGTTTCCGGCCCCTGGCGCATTGACTATGAATTGGATCTGCCGCAGGTATCCTTTGATGATCGAGACCCTGAAAGCACGCCTGATTTCCCCATCGCCCCGCCTGTTCCTGTGGTGGCGCGATAAGGTTGAACTAGGCATCGATGGCAATGGGCCCACCTATGTAATTGTGGCCAGGAGCCAGTGCCGGTTTCGTGGTTTTCAGCGCGTAGTCGGACAGGATGGTCAGAAGGAACGGGCTGTTCTGGCGATCAAAATTCAGGACTGGCTACCCTTCAGGCCCAGTGGCTATCTGGACGTATCGACGCCAAAGCAGCAACTGGTCTGGGCATGGGACAAGACCAAGGCAGACGCCATTATCAAATCACAGAACCTGAATCCGCGGCGGGTTAATTTTGTACCGGAATCCCTGATGGTGGCACCCGGCGGGAATCAGACCCGCCTGATCAGCTGCCTTGAAGGTTTTGAAGGTCAGATCTGGATAGACAATTCACTTATCGAATCTCGATGGTGGCCGGATGTTCCATCGTCAGTGGAATGGATATCGTTTCAGCGCGGGGCGGGTACCAAACCCGATCAGTTGACCGTCGACCCACCTGCACCAGTCTCCCTGCCGTGGCTGGATCGCCCATGGGGACGCCATCGCAATTCGGTTGCTGGCATTATCGCGGCTTTTGAACCGCGCGATCTGTGGATGGCAGGGGCATTTGCAATGTTGCTGCCGCTGACTTTCCTTTTGGTTTCGACCGTTCACACCCAGTTACTATTGAGCGACACCAATGACCGGATCGCCAAATTGGAAACAGCTGCGAGCCCGGTTTTGAACGCACAGAGTGCTGCAACTTCCGGCATAGGACAGGCCAAGGCGCTGGCCGCGTTGGACCCATACCTCGCTCAGATCACTATTATGGGCAAGGTCGCAGCCTTGTTACCCCATGATGGGTCGAAATTTGTTGAATGGACTTATCAAAATGGTGAACTGGAAATCGGTATCCAGAATCCGGCCCCAATTGATGCCCGCTCTTATGTGCAACGGTTCGAAAGTTCGGGCATGTTCAAAGACGTGTCTATGGATCGTTCCAATCCTGCGGTTTCAAAACTGAAACTCAAGGTTCTGACCAAAGACGCAATTGCCACGTTATCACCACCGACCCAATCCCCTGGCACACCTGCAGCACCACCCGGATTTCCGAATATCGATATGTCCGCCCTTCCGCCGGGTGCAAAACTGGTGACGAATCCGGCCGAATTACCTCCGGGGGCACTTAACGGACTGCCGCCTGCGTTGCGCAATGCTTTTGGACCACCCGGCGGCGTGTCGCCATTGCCTGGCCAACCACCTTTGCCCGAGCCTGCTCCCGATGGTCGTCCGCGGTCAGAAAAGCCCTGATATCCTGGCCATCAGCCGGTCAGATCGGTGAATTTGGTCTTTGATTGATCGCAATTTCGAATCCATGCGATTCCAAAATTTGACAAATGTTGCGTGCCCGACTTTCCCATGTGTGACGTGCCAGCGCAATTTCACGGGCCCTTCTCACGCGTTCGTAAACGCCTTGTCCTGATCTTATTTCATCGACAGCGTTCTTCAATGAGGCGCGATCTGTATAATACCAGACGGCGTCACCAAATTCATCTCTAAGGAATTTGGTCGGTGTGGTTATGACAGGACAGCCTATCATAGCG